>JAITXI010000218.1 GCA_031284905.1 Bacteroidales bacterium | reverse complement strand
GTGACCTAATTTTTTCACTGATAAATCTGTTGTACTCATAAAATTATTTTTTTTATTTATTATTAAAATTATTAATTTACTTACTTTTTAGGGATATTTTTTAATATTTCAACTATATGGTCGTGCCACATTTGAACTGTTGCTATTTCAATTTTTTCGTCTGGTGAATGAACTCCTTGCAAGGTTGGTCCTATTGAAATCATATCTAATTCCTGATATTTTTCTAAAAACAAGCCACATTCTAATCCCGCATGAATTGCTTTTACTAATGGTTCTTTATTGAACAATTTTACATAAGCCGATTTTGCAATGTCTAATATTTCAGAATTTGGATTTGGTTTCCAACCCGGATAACCATCTCCGCTTGTTACGTCTGCTCCATTTGTTTCAAATGCAAGTTTTACCATAGTATTTATATCATTTTTCCCTGACTCGATAGAAGATCTCTGGCTTGTGCCAATTTGTACTCTTCCTGATTTTGGGACTTCAAATTCATTATAAATATAACCTGCAAATTCTGCATCATCTTCTTCTATATCTATTTCTTCATTACTTTTGATATATTCTTCCATTTCTTCATCCCATTCGATGTCTGCTTCTAAAAGTTTCCCGTTTTCATCTCTGAACTTTACTGTTGCTAAATTATTTGATGTTTCAACTAAACCCGGAATATCCAAACTCATCGCATGTACACCGTTTGGACATATGTATAAAGAATCTGTAAGACAGATTTGTGTATCAAAATCCATTACAAATTCAGGCATCGGCATTTCAGTTAATTCAATATTTATTGCAGTTTCAAGCGAACCGTATTCATTTTTTATATCACATACAAACTTTTCAAAGTCTTTAATAATATTTTTTTTGTGAGTTTTTTTTACTGTAAAGCTAAAATCTGCAAAACGAGGAATAGCATTATGTCTATCGCCACCGTCAAATTCAGAAAGACGTGCTTGATACTTATCGTTTATATGAGATAAAAAGCGATTAGCTATTTTATTTGCATTTCCTAACCCTTTATGAATTTCATCGCCACTATGTCCACCTTTTAATCCATTGATAACGAACTTATAAGATATAGAATCTTTTGGTACGTTTTCAAGCAGATAATTAAAACTAGCTTGTACATCAATCCCGCCGGCACATCCAATATAAATTTGTCCTTCTTCTTCAGAATCTAAATTTATAAGAATTTTTGAATCAAAAAATCCGCTTTCTAATGCAAAAGCACCTGTCAAACCTGTTTCTTCGTCAATTGTAAACAAACATTCAACCGGACCGTGTTCAAGATTTTTATCTGTTAAAATCGCCATACTCATAGCAACTCCGATACCGTCATCCGCACCTAAAGATGTTCCTTTTGCTTTTACCCATTCACCATCAATATATGCTGTAATAGGGTCTTTACGAAAATCTATTTTTACATCTTTGTTTGCAGTACAAACCATATCCAAATGACTTTGAAAACAAACAGATTTTAGATTTTCTTTGCCTTTTGTTGCCGATTTTTTAATCAAAACATTACCGACTTTATCTTTTTTTACTTCTAAATTATGTTTTTTTGCAAAATCTAACATAAATTGAATTATATTTTCTTCATGTTTAGATTCGCGAGGAATTTTGGTTATTTCCTCAAAATACTGCCAAACAAGGCTTGGTTTTAAATCTGAAATATTATTCATAACTATATATTTTTTTAACTTTCAAAATTAGTTATAATTTTTATTTTTTTATAATTTTTATTTTTTTTATTTTTTAACATGATTTTGTTCGTATATAAAATTACTATTATTTTTTTTAAACTTTCAAATTTAATAATAATTTTTATAGTTTTAATGTTTGGAATAAAGACCGCTTACGACCAAAATTGTTGTTTATTATAATATCAAAAGTTTTTTCACTCGTCTCTCTTTTATTGTAGTATTCAATAACTTCTTGTTAGGCAGAATAGTTATAATTAGTTAACATACAATGATATACTAAATAAAATTCAGCGAACAAACTTATTTGTTGATTCTTATTTTTTGCCCGCATAACTACTATTCGATAATTTCTTTCTGCAAAAAAACTTGTTAATGGAATTGATAACATTTCTTGTTGTGAATTGGTTAAAAAAATTATATCTTTGTAGTCTATAACAACTTAATCATATAAAGTCTTTATACTAAATTGCTATCATATATATATATATGTAAGGTTAAACCCTAATTTTGGCGGAGTTAGGGATTAAGAATAATATTATTTGCTAATTTGATAGCGTTTTTAGTATTAATTCTCGCATCTAACAGCAATTGGAACATTTTTTATATTTAGGAAGGGGGGTATGTTTTTAATTTTTTTTATAAATTATTTCTTCATTAATATTTCTATCTATGATATGGTATTCCGTATATCCATAAGAAATATCGTCAATAATTTCAATTTTGCAATTGTATTTTCTTTGCCATTTTGATTTTAGTGAAGAGAACATCATTCCTTTTGTCAAAAATGCTTCTATATAAGGATGTGTCTTTAAAATAATATTTTTTACATCATGTTTATTTACAACATATTTAATATTATTTTCGATTTCATCAGTAAGAAGAATACTTGCCGAAATTTTTCCTCTTCCATTGCAAGAAGGACAAAGTTCTTCAGTACTTATCTCAGTTTCAGGACGAACTCTTTGTCGAGTGATTTCCATCAAACAGAATTTTGAGAGTGGTAGGACATAGAATTTTGCTTTATCACCATCCATAAATTCTTTCATTTTTTCTAAAAGATTTTTTTTATTTGATTCTTCATGAATATCAATAAAATCTATAATGATAATTCCTCCCAAATCACGTAATCTCAATTGACGAGCAATTTCTTCTGCTGCAACAACATTAACTTCAAAAGCATTATCTTCTTGGTCTTTAAATGAATTATATTTATTACCACTATTTACATCAATTACATGAGCAGCTTCTGTTTTTTCTATAATCAAATAAGCTCCGTTTCGTAGAGGAACGATTTTACCAAAAGTAGATTTTATTTGTTTTTCAACTCCAAAATGGTCAAAAATTGGTTCACTTCCGGTATAATATTTGACAATACTTCTTTTTTCAGGAGCAATTTCTTCTATTACAGATTTTATTGCTTCGTGGGCAATTTTATCATTAGAAACAATTTGATTGAATGATGGATTTAGCATATCTCTTAAGAAAGCAATAGTTCGATTTACTTCTCCGATAACTAACTTTGGCGAATTTGAATTTGGCAATATTTCAAGTAAAGTTTCCCATTTATCTATCAAAGTTTGCAACTCTTTGTCAAGTTCTGCAACCATTTTTTTTTCGGCAATTGTTCTTACTATAACGCCATAATTTGCAGGAGTTATACTTTCTATTAATTTTACCAAACGAGTTTTTTCTTCTATAGAAGCTATTTTTTGACTAACACTAATTTTAGTATTGAAAGGCATTAAAATTATATTTCTTCCTGCAATTGAAATTTCACAAGTAAGTCTTGGTCCTTTTGTAGAAATAGCTTCTTTTTCAATTTGAACTAAAACAAATTGTCCGACTTTTAATACATCAGAAATCTTTCCATTTTTATCAATATCTGGTTCTGCCGGAATTTGACTTATATTTATATATTTTTGTTTGTTAGATAACAGAATATTTAAGAATTTGTTTAAACTTTGAAAACCTGCACCTAAATCCAAATAATGTAAAAAAGCATCTTTTTGAGAACCAATATCAATAAAAGCCGCGTTTAATCCGGGCATGATTTTCTTTACTTTGCCAAGATAAACATCTCCTACAGCGAACTCCATTTTGTTGGTTTCTCTATTTAATTCTACAAGTTTTTTATTGTGTAAAAGAGCAATTCTTATTTCAGAACTCCTTACATCAACATAAAGTTCGCTTTGAATATCTTTTTTACTATTATTCACAATCAAAAAAAATAAATAGTTAACCAAACCTAAAAAAGTTAAATTTAGTTAACTACTTTAAACAAATATTAGAACTTATCTATTTTTCTTTTTATGTCTATTTTTTCTAAGACGTTTTTTCCTTTTATGAGTGGACATTTTATGTCTTTTTCTTTTTTTTCCGCTTGGCATATTATTATATTTTTATATTATTATTTAACAACTTCTTTTAACGAATTTGAAGGTTTAAAGATAGGGATGTTGTGTGCAGGAACTTTTATTGATTTGTTCTTTGCAATATCTCTAGCTATTTTTTCTTTTCTTCTTTTCAATTTAAAAGTTCCAAAACCTCTTAAAGTTACTTCTTCACCTTCTTTTAAAGAATCTTTTACAATTTCCATAAAAGTTTCCAAAACGATTGACACGTCTGCTTTATTAATTCCTCTGTCTGATATTTTTTTTATGATTTCAGCTTTTTTCATAATATTTAATATTTTTTTAACAATTTCATTATTTGAGACTACAAATTTACTATTTTTTTTGATATAAAAAAAATTTTTTGTTTAATTACAAAAAATATTACTTTTGTAAAAAAATTTCGCGACAATAGCTCAGTTGGTAGAGCATCAGCTTCCCAAGCTGAGGGTCGCGGGTTCGAATCCCGTTTGTCGCTCTTTTTTTATTTTTTTATAAATATTCTTTGGAAATTTTATAAAAAAGTTTTAATTTTGCTCTCGAAAAAATTGGTCCGGTCGTCTAGGGGTTAGGACGCAAGGTTTTCATCCTTGTAACCGGGGTTCGATTCCCCGTCGGACTGCTAAAACACTAATAATCTTATGAATAAGATTATTGGTGTTTTTCCTTTTTATATCCTTGATTATATTAGCAGAAATCACGATATGTCTAAAAAAGTCTATTTGTCTTCACAAACGACTGAATTATCTATAAGTATGTATTTCACATTTTCTTGTTCACAGAAAGCAATTCCTTTATTATCAAAATTTAATCTAATTCCTGATTTACTTATCCAGCCAATTTGTTTTGCAGGATTTCCAACAACCAAAGCAAAATCAGAAATATTTTTTGTAACAACAGCTCCAGCTCCAATCATAGCATATTTCCCAATTGAATTTCCACAAACTATTGTTGCATTGGCACCAACACTAGTTCCTTTTTTTATAATTGTTTCTTGAAATTCGTCTTTCCTTGAGATAAAACTCCTTGGATTTATTACATTTGTAAAAACACAACTTGGACCTAAAAAAACGTCATCTTCACAAATTACTCCTGTATAAATTGAAATATTATTCTGAATTTTTACATTATTTCCAATCACCACTTTCGGCGAAATAACAACATTTTGTCCAATATTGCAATTTTTCCCAATTTTTGAATTTTCCATAATATGCGAAAAATGCCAAATCTTTGTTCCTTCTCCAATCTCACAATTTTCATCAATTATGGCAGATTCTGCTTTAAAATATTTATTATTATCATTCATAATAATCTGAATTTTATATTTTTTTACAAATTTATTAAAAAAATTCAAGTTTCCAAAAATTTAAAATATTTATTTTTTAAACTTTAAATCCGCAAAAAAATATACTTATCAAAGTACTGAAAATATCACTATATTTATACCATTTTGTATTTTGTCTAACACCTGATTCGCTGTCAATCAATAAATTAATACCGCAACTTTTAAATTCTTGATTTATAAAATTAATTCTTACAAAAGGTGTTATTTATTCATCTTTTTTTAGTTTTTCAATACAAAGTTAAGTGAAATTTTTCAAATTACAAAGCGTTTTTTAATATTTTTTATCACAATAGCTTTGTTTTTTATTTATAGCTTTTTATTAAAATTGGCAAAAAAAACTTTGTATATATCACTGAAAATAAGACTATATTTATTTTTTTACATTTCGTTGAAAAATTGCTTTCAACATTTTTACATCTTCGTAGTTGCCGGTATTTTCGATTATTGCGACAATAGTATTTTCTGTAATTTGCTGATTTTCATGCACAAATAATTTTGTAATTTTTCTTGTTGCAAACGATTTCAGCGACATAGGCGGGGAACCTACGCCGAACGTAGGAAACAAAATTATAGCAACCTATGTTCTTTTAAAATTATAATTATTTGTTCGGAAGAAAGTTCTGTAATTGTCGAAATATTTTCTATTGAAAAATTTGATTTGTAACTGTTGAGCACTATTTTAATAGTTTTTTCTCTCTCACCTTCTGCTTTGCCAACTGCAATTCCTTCTGCTTTGCCAACTGTAATTCCTTCTGCTTTGCCATCGGCATAGCTTGTTGAGAGAAACGCTTTCTCGGTACTGATTGAATCCCAATAATAATCATATTTTGCAAGTTCTTCGTCCGAAAATGCTCCTTTTTCACAT
>JAITXI010000075.1 GCA_031284905.1 Bacteroidales bacterium | reverse complement strand
TAGACTTACTAATGCTAATGCAGAATCTTTAATGCTAAAATAAAACTCTTCAGGGCTAATTTAAGAGGTGTGTCTGATAACGCTTTTTTCCTCTTTAGACTTCACAATATTTTTGCTTTCTCCCCATAAAATACGTCTGTCCCCGTAAATCTAATACTAAACCGCTATTAAATTAGATAATAATATTATTTATAAATCATGCATAGTTGAATAATTTAATCTATAATAATTGATTTATTAATTTTTTTACCATTTAATTCAATATTAACAAAATAAATACCTTTTGATAAATTTGTTTTTATTTCAAATATAGAATCTTTCAGTGAAACATTTTTATTTATTAATATTTTTCCGGTCTCATCAATAATTTTATAAGAAAAATTATCTACTAAAATACCAAAATCAATATAAAAATTACCGAAATTTGGATTCGGATAGATTTTTAAATTTTGATAATCAATTAAATTAGAAAAAATCATAATGTTAGTATGAATGCCGTCTGAAGTAGTTATTTGACTGAATAAACCTGCATTATTTTCAGATTTTACATTTACAAAAATCGTATCATCTTCGGAAAGAATAATATTTTGATTTTGAAACGATAGGTTTGTTCCATTATCTGTCCAATCTAATAAATCGTTATTTCCTTCCGAACTTCCAACTGAATACCAATATTTGTTAATATCAGAATTTTCATCACTCGAAACAGACCAATCGGCAGAAATTAAATTATTTTCGGTATTAAAATATACATTTAATTCGTTAATGTTAGTAGGAATTGTCCAATCTACATTTAAGTTTGAATAAAATATTTCTGATATATTATCTGCATTGTCAAAAACTATTGATTTTATTTTTGCCGAAAAAGTTTCCAAATTTTGATTTTGAAATCTAATATCTTGATTATCACCAACTGTAATATTTACAGAAATATCTCTTTTTTGATAAATTTCAAAATTATCAATTGATAAATTTGAATTTCCACTTCTAAAAGATACACAATTTCCTGATTGATAAGGTGCTAAATCAATATAATTACCTATAAAAACATCATTCTGATAAACAGAAGTTTTTCCTGAAATTCTATTGTAAATAATTTTAATATTATACCACTGCCCCGCAGTTATAAAAACAGGAACAATTTTTTCTTGTGTAAAAACATTATTTATAACTTTATAAAATTCGAGTGTCTGGCCTTCTAAACGAAAATAGATAAAATATCCGTTTCCTCTTTCTGTAGCATTCTGATTATCTGAAAAATAATGAAATCCTGCACGTCTGTTTATTCCACTTCCTGAAAATTTCATATCAAAAGTATATAGAAATTCATCGTTAGTTTGATTTAAAGTCATGGAAATGTTTGAATTTCCAACACTTTCATCTGTTTGACATAAATTTCCGTCCGTAATATGCCAATTTCCTAAAACATTATTCCAATTTGAAGATAATTCATCAAAAGTATCAAAAGCAAATCCTGAATTTTTATTTGCCGACCAATTATTTCCATCAAAATCTGAAACCAAATAAAAACGTTTTCCTACTTGACTTAATTCATCCTCATCTTCTATTGTTGCAATAAAATTTTGCGTTTGCCATTGATTATCAACAGAAATATTGTTAATAATTGGTGCAGTTGTATCAATATCAATATTTTTTGCAAAAATTTCCGACCAATTATTTGCATTATCAATTAAAATAGAATTTATTTTTCCAGACAAAGTTCCTGTATTAATATTTTCGTTTGGAATATCTTTATTTAGCCCAACAGTAATTAATTCTTCTGTTGTTCTTGCTTGATAAACAGTCATATCATCAAAACTAACATTACTTTGAGATGCTTTTAGAACAATATAATTTCCGGAATTTCCAATAGGAGCCGGATCTATCCAAGACATTACAAAGCTATTATTTTTGTAAAGAGAAATTTCGTTAGTTTGAGTATTAAGAATAATTTTAATATCATACCAAGTGTCGGAATTAATTTCAGTACTTTGTTGACTTGTATAAGCATAAGGAGTCCATCTGTAAATTTGAGCAACATTATTTGTTTGATATAAAAAAACAGCATAGGAATGACCTGTATTTTCAAAATTGCTTTCATTTGAAACATCATCGCATAAAAAATGAAAAGCAGCACGTGCATTTGTTGCAGTTCCGTTAAATCGTATTTTAAATGAATAGAGAAAAATTCCACCTGCATTTTGTGAAACTGTAGAATAAATTTTTGAATTGGTGGTAGTTGTGTTTATTGTCGCATCTCCATTTGTAAGATTCCATATACCGGAAAGAGTCGTCCAAGTGTAAGGAGTATTTGAAAAATCATCTTGAAAAAATGCTTTATTTGTATTTGTGATCCATTGATTATCAGTATTTTTATTTTGAACATTATAAAAAGCATATTTCATTCCACTCCCACCAGGGTTATCTTGGTCGATAAAATTAACTTCAAAATCTGAATTATTCCAATTTTTTTCTGTTGAAATAACAGTTGTTGGAGCAATAGTATCTAAATTTCCCAAACAATCAAGTAAAATATTATTTGTTCGTGTTCTAATTTCCGGAAGTAAAGCGTACAAAGTATTTCCCGGACAACTAGTTCCGCCAACATTTACATCGCGATGACCGCTAATACGAGGCATAGTTGTCCAAACTACTTGATCTTGACGAAGAATACTTGCCGAACTTGTTGGGTCAAAATTTTTATGATTATACCACCAAGCTAACAATTCCGTACATTTTTGAATTTGTGGTTCTGTAGGAGCAGTTCCGGGCGAATCCGAATCACCTAAAAAATTACAGCCTATCGAATAAGTATTAGAATTTCCGGCATGAGCAGCATGTACATCAATATTTGGCATTTGTGGATTTTTTCGTCCTTGAAAAAAATTTCCATATTTATCAAATAAATAATTATATCCAATATCTTCCCAACCATTAGAATTTACATGATATATCCAATAACTATAAACAACAGCTGCTCCATCGCTATAAGTTGTAGGGCTTGCTCCATGATGAATTATTGTATGTGTCATATTTGGTCGATACGTAACAGTATAAGTCGGATTTATACAAGCCTGATTTGTTCCACACCAACCACTACGTGTAATTATTGCAGGAAATTCGGGACAAGATTTTGAATCAATTTTTGTAGGTTTATTTGAATGAGGAGTATTCAGATAACCACTAATATCAATAAGTATTAAATAGAAATCTGTAATAATTTCATTTTCAGGCGGATAAAGATAGAATTCTATTGAATCATTTAAAAATTCATCTAAACCAAAAAGTAGATCCGATTTATAAATATTTAGTGGATTTTGGTCCGGATTTATTAAACAATCATCTGTTCTCCAATTCGACCAGCCATTTCTTTGATTATGCGCTCTGAATTTTATATCAAAATTTCCTGCCTGATAAATAGTTGTACTTGAAATCCAGCCAATTGCAAAAGAAGTTACTGCTATCGGAGATTTCATTTTAAAACCATAACCACCATCTTCCGAAATATTTATAACTTCGTCAATTTTTACAGTTATCACAGTTGCAAACTCATCAGATTTGTTTTCAATAATTGAAATTTTTTGTGAAAAAACTTGAAAACTTATTGTTAAAATCGTTAATAAATAAAATACTTTTTTCATATTTTTAAATATTTAGCAAATATAAATCTTTTTTTTTTAAAACACAAATAAATGCTAATTATTTATTTGTCTGTTTGCAAATTCATATAAATAATTTTTTTTATACTGTTAAAATTTTAGGATTAATTTAACAATTATTTTTTTACGACATCTATAATCCATTTATTTCTTTTTGCTAATTATAAATTTTAACAATATTTGAAAAAAATTGTATATTTTTGTAAAATATTATATGAATTTTTAAAACCTTACAAAATATTTCTTTTTATGAAAAAATTTATTACGATTATTTTAATTTTTACTTGTGTTTTATTAAAAGCACAAACTACTATAAATTATACTAGTACAGACTTAAATTTCAGGAATACAGAAAGAGGTTTTTATGAACAATTTGGGTCAGAAGGGTCTGACCCAAAGCCTTTGGGTTCTCAAATGCAAAGCGTTTGGATTACCAATCCTCATGCTTTTTCTCTTATTCTTCGTATGCATTATTTAGATACTTTTAAAGAATCAGAAATTTCGGAAGATTATCTAAATCTTATTAGAGGGGACTTTGAAACTATGAAATATATTGGCATCAAATGTATATTAAGATTTGCTTACGGAGACGAATCGCCTGATGCTTCAAAAGAAATGATTTTGCAACATATTGAGCAACTTAGACCTATTTTGCAAGAAAATTCAGATTTAATTTATGTAATTCAAGCAGGTTTTATAGGTCATTATGGCGAATGGCATTCAACAGCTCATCCGGAATTAAACCTTGTTGAAAACCAAAGAGAAATTGTTGATTCTTTGTTATCTGCTTTGCCGAAGAGCAGAATGATTCAAGTTAGAACTCCTGGACAAAAACAAAGTATGTTTCAAGTTGAACCTATTGAAGATTCACAGGGTTTTAATGAAAGCAATATTTCTCGAATAGGATTTCATAATGATTGTTTTTTGTCAAGCTGGTCTGATTATGGAACTTATTTAGATATTGACGAGCAACATATTTATATGGCTCAAGAAACTAAATTTTTACCAACAGGAGGTGAAATTTGTAATTATTATGCACCTCGAACAAATTGTATTCCGGCAATTAAAGAAATGGAATTATTACATTGGTCATATTTGAATAGATACTATAATACAGATGCCCTTGACTCGCTATCAGAACAAGGATGCTTTGAAGAAGTAACAAACCGTTTAGGACATCGTTTTTCGTTGCAAACAGGTATTTACCCAAATTCTGTTGAAGTTGGACATCAGTTGGAATTTACAATTAATTTAACTAATGAAGGATTTGCTTCACTTGTAAATCCGAGAACGGCTTATTTAGTTCTTGCAAAAGAAGATGCCGATACAATCTATCAATTTCCACTAACAGAAAACCCTCGTTATTGGCTTCCGGGAGAACATAGTATTTCAGAATCAATAACTTTACCGTCTGACATGGAATTAGGAAATTACAAAATGTATCTTTTTTTACCTGACGAAAGTGAACGGCTTGCAAATTTACCTTTTTTTTCTATTCGTTTTGCAAACGAAAATGTTTGGGACTCAACTTCCGGTTATAATGATTTGTTACATACAATTCAAGTTAAAGAAAACACAAACTCAATTAATTCGTTGAATAATAATAATAACATATGTGTTTTCCCAAACCCTGCAAAAAACATTTTAACTGTAAATTATGCAAAAGGAGCAAATATTTCAATAATAAATGCGCTGGGACAAGAAATTCTTTCAATAAATAATGCTGATGAATATCAATCTGTTGATATTTCAAATCTTAAATCCGGTACTTATTTTATTAATATTTTAGGTGAAGACTTTTTGTTGCATCATAAACTGTTTATTTCAAAATAACATTTTCCAAGTTACTGTTTTGTAAGTTACATTTTTGTAAGTTACATTTTTGTAAGTTAAAAAAAAGTATTATCTTTGTAAAAAAATAAATCATGAAAGAAGAAGTTCCATTTATCTTTGGGAAAATAGCCGATACAGATAATTTTACAGATAGGAAAGTTGAAAGCAAACAATTATATCAAAACTTCTCATCACTTATCAATACCATAATTATTTCGCCAAGGAGATGGGGAAAAACATCATTGGTAAAAAGTGTTACTCAAAAAATAAAAGCAGAAAAACCAAAAGTGAAAGTCTGTTTATTAGATATTTTCAATGTAAAAACAGAAATGGAATTTTATTTAGTTTTAGCCAAAACAGTTTTACAATCTACTTCAAGCAAATGGGAAGAGATAGCAGAAAATGCAAAACAATTTCTTTCCCATTTATTACCAACAATATCAATTTCACCTGATTCTGTTTCTGAAATTTCGTTTGGAATCTCTTTAAATGAAATGGATAAAAATGTGGATAAGATATTAGACCTTGCAGAAACTATCGCAAAATCAAAAAAAATCAAAATAATTGTCTGTATAGATGAATTTCAAAGTATAAACGAATTTGAAAATCCTCTTGCTTTTCAACGAAAATTGCGATCACATTGGCAACAGCATCAACATGTCAGCTATTGTTTGTACGGAAGTAAACGACACATGCTATTGGATATTTTTTCAAATGCTTCAATGCCTTTTTATAAATTTGGAGACATTATGTTTTTAGATAAAATAGACAATGCTGTATGGGGTGAATTTATTCAAAAACGTTTTCAAGAAACAAAAAAGACGATATCTGAAGGATGTGCGAAAATGTTGGCAGGATTAGTCGAAAATCATTCTTATTATGTGCAACAATTAGCCCAACAATCGTGGTTGAGAACTGATAAAAAATGTAATGAAAATATAATTATGGAGTCATATGAAAGTTTAAAAAACCAATTAAGTTTGCTTTTTGTAGGCTTAATAGAATCGCTTACTATCAAACAAATTAATTTTCTAAAAGCCATAATATCAGGAGAAACAGCATTAAGTTCAAAAGATGTTTTAGAAAAATATAAATTAGGGACATCTGCCAATGTTATTAGAATTAGAGAATCGTTGTTAGCAAAAGAAATTATTGATGTAAATTCAAAAAACATTGAAATTCAAGACCCTATGTTTAAAATATGGTTAAAAACCGATTATTTTAAGATGAAATAATTATTAATTTCATCTTAAAATTTTGATGCATAAACCCTGATAATTAAATATACATTTTGGAAATACTATATTTATACTAACCAGCTATCATAATCTACATAATAAATTTGGTGAATTTAGACTGCAAAAATAATATTTCTTGCAAATATCTCCAAACTTTTTAGCAATTATTTTGTTGATTATCAATAATTTATCATAATTAAAAGAAACGACTATTTAATAGATATATTTTTTCTAAATTTACTTTGTTCTATTTTTTTTAATTGCTATAAGATTTTTATGGTTTAACATTTTATATTTAGATACAAAAAAAATTTCATAAAAAAATTTGTTTTACAAAAATTTGTTGTAATTTTATAGGATAAAATTTTATGCTATGTTTAAACCAGAAATTTATAAAAACAGAAGAGAAAATTTAAAGAAAATATTAAAAAACGGAAAATATTTATTCTTAGGAAACAATGAAATGCCAATGAATTACCCTGCTAATGGTTATCATTTTCGTCAAGATAGTAATTTCTTATATTTCTTTGGATTAAATGTTGCCGGAATGGCGGCGATTATTGATATTGATGATGATAAAGAAATCATTTTTGCAAATGATTTTGATGTTGATGACATTATTTGGATGGGACCGCAACCAAAAGTTAAAGAATTAGCTGAAAAGTGTTTAGTTTTTGAAACGCATCCATTTGCTGATTTAGAAAAATTTATAAAAAATACTAAAAAACAAAGTGAAAAAATTAATTTTTTGCCACCTTATCGTCATGATAACATGATTTTGTTGAATAATATTTTGGAAATCCCATTCGACAAGATGAAGGAAAATGCTTCTGTAGAATTTATTAAAGCAGTTATAGAATTACGGAATACCAAAGAACAAGTAGAAATTGACGAAATTGAACGAGCTGCAAAGATTGGTTATTTAATGCACACAGTTTCGATGAAAAATTTAAAACCCGAAATGTATGAAAGAGAAATTTGTGGAATTATGGAAGGTATCAGTCTTTCTTATGGCTCTGTTCCTTCTTTTCCAATAATTTATTCAAAAAACGGACAAACGCTTCATAATCCTTATCATGGAAATAAATTAGCCGTTGGAGATTTGGTTTTACAAGATGCTGGTTGTCAAACAGACATGTATTATGCTTCAGATAATACAAGAACAATTCCTGTTGGCGGAAAATATTCACAAAAGCAGAAAGAAATTTATGAAATTGTTTTCAATACAATTAATTCTACAATTAAATTAATGAAGCCGGGCATAACTTATATGTCGGTTCATATCAGAGCTTGTGAAATAATTGCAGAAGGGTTAAAAAATTTAGGTATAATGAAAGGAGATGTAAAAGAAGCTGTAGAATTAGGAGCTCATGCTTTGTTTATGCCTCACGGATTAGGACACATGATGGGTTTAGATGTTCATGACATGGAAGATTTAGGTCAAATTTATGTCGGTTTTGATGAAAAAGTTCGTCCAAGTACAACTTTCGGAACATCTTCTGTAAGAATGGGACGAGAATTAAAACCAGGATTCGTTTTAACTAATGAGCCCGGAATTTATTTTATTCCTGAATTGATAGATATTTGGAAAAATGAAAAGAAATTTGAAAATTTTATAAATTATACTAAAATTGAAGAATATCGTAATTTTGGCGGGATTCGTTTGGAAGACGATATTTTAATTACCAAAACAGGCTCAAAAATTATTGGCGAAAAACGTATTCCAATTTCAATTGAAGAGGTTGAAAGTATAATGAAGGCTTAGTCAAACAATAGATTAGAGAATTTATGATATAAACAATCTCTTTTTACGATATAATATTCTTTAATTTTATTTAAAAAATAATTTTTTAAATATACTATAATATATATATTTGCATATTATTATTACTAATAATTTTTAGTGAATGAAAAAAATTTTATTATTACCAATCTTAATTTTTTCCTTGCAAAACATATTCTCTCAAGATTATTTTCGGACAGGAAGTTATTTGTTTTTAAACGAAAAAGATGTTTATTATAAAGATATAAATACTTTAATAAAACCATTATTAGGTGCTGAAAATGAACTTACTGACAGTTTAATTTTTAAATATCCGAAAGGAACCAAAAAAAATCTATTTCTGCGTAAACTTTTAGAAGAACATCTATTTCAATTTCAAAAAGAAAAATTTACAACATTTATTGACCCGATTGTTGATTTCAGAATTAATTATGACAAACATCGAAACAAAATTAGTTATTTAAACACAAGAGGTTTCAATATTATAGGAAATTTAATGTCAAAAGTTTTTTTTAACACAAGTTTTTACGAAAATCAAGGTAAATTCGCATCATATATTGATGATTTTTATAATGTTTATCGTACACTTCCGGGATATGGACGAATAAAAATAACAAATGATAGCGTTTTTGATTTTGCGATGGTTTATGGTTCAATTTCATTTCGTCCGATAAAACAGCTGAATTTTACGATTGGATACGACAGACTTTTTGTAGGAGACGGCTATCGTTCGATGATTCTTTATGATTTCACCGCCCCATACCCATTTTTTAAAATAAATACAACTTTAGGGAAATTTGATTTTACAACTATTGTGGCAAAAACTATTTATCCGTATGAATATTATCATTCTACAACTCTACAAAACAGCAAATATCCATCTAAATTATTATCATATAATTTTCTGACTTATAGTTTTCTAAAAGATAAATTGAAATTTTCAATTTTTGATGCTATGAGTATAAACAATAACAGTAAAAATTATGGATTTTTTGCAGTGAATTATTTTACGCCAATAATTAGAGATATTGCTTTTAACCATTATCTTGATTTTTTATACCAACAATATGGATTAAATATTACATATAATAATTCTAAAATAGGTGTTTTTTATGGACAATTTGTTCTTAATAGTTCTATTACTTCTCTAAATTCCGAATATACACAAAAATTATCTAATAGCATACAAATAGGATATAAGTCGTTTGATTTTTTTAATATAAAAAATTTGTTTTTTCAAACTGAATTTAATAGAGCCGAAAGTTTTACAAATGAGGATTATTTTTTTAGCAATCAAACACAATCCCTTATTCACCCTGTAAATACAAATTTTTATGAATTATTAGCAATTATTTCATATTCATACAAACGTTTTGAAATAATTTCAAAAATAAATTATTTGATTATTCCGGAAAGACCAATTACAGAAAGACCAATTTTTATACCAGATGTCTCGGACATTTCAGATGCCAACTATTTTTATTATGGAAATGTCTATGGAACAGCTGGTTCTAAAATTATGAATTTTGACATGCAAATCATTTATAATGTAAATAAAGCGTATAATCTACAATGTTTTGCAGGAATAAATTTAAGAAAAGATAAATTCAAAGATATATTTAACACTTTTGTGAATTTTGGAGTTCGTACAGCTATAAGGTTTAACAAATACGATTTTTAAGTTATGAAAAAATTATTCACCTATATATCAATAATTGTTTTGATTTTTATTCAACAAACAATTTTTTCGCAAGTTAGCCCTGTATTTCTCGAATCACACTCTCGAAATTTAGACAAACAAGCAAATAATGCAGATTCGGTTACATTTTCTGCTATAAGAACAAAATATTGTTTTCAAAAAGACAAGCAAGCTCTAGTAAATTTTATTTTCTATAAAAGCAAAGACACAACAAAACATAGATTTCTAATATTAAGTTTAGACCCTATTTATGAACTCTTCGGCGGATTAAATGTATCAGAAATGAAAAATTTAGATAGCAAAACAAATATTCCGTATTTTGCAAATTTCGGTTTTTCTTCAAATCTTAATTATTCCGACAAAGTTTCAATTGGACTTAGTTTGAGATATGGGCTTTTTAATCTTCCTGATTATTTGCAATCTTCTAATAGCATAAGTCACTTAACTGATCACTATTATATTGATGGCACACTTATACCTTATAATGTTAATAATTCAATATTAAACTCTTTTGGGTTCTTTAATAAAAAAAATGATTACTTAAATACTGTATTAAAAGGTAGCTACCATATTACATATCAGCCATATACATTTTTAAAATTAGAACTTGCAAGAGGGGAAAATTTTATTGGAGATGGTTATCGTTCTTTAATGTTGTCTGAAAATTCATTAACATATCCACATTTCAAGATTGAAACAGAATTTTTATTTTTAAAATATTCTTGTATCTGGACAAAAATTTCAACTACTACACAGGACATTGATTGGCAGGTAAATCATAATAAGTATAGCGTTTTTCATTATTTAGATGTAGCAATTGGTAAAAAAGTAAATTTAGGTTTTTTTGAATCTGTAGTTTCAAAAGATTTGAATTTAGATTATTTCATTCCGGTAATATTTTTCAGACCTGTAGAATTTTCAATGGGAGGCGATGATAATGCAATTATTGGTGTAAATTTGAAATATAATTTTTATAAAAATTATGCTCTTTATTCTCAATTTGTGATTGATGATATGGTAGTTGGACAATTTTTTAACGACATCAAACATAAACTTAATAAAAATTATTCCGGTCAATGGGGTTGGTTTGCTAATAAATGGGCATTCCAATTTGGTTTTAAATCATTCGATTTGTTCAAAATAAAAAATCTGGATTTTTTTACAGAAATTAATATCGTTCGTCCATATATGTATTCACATTCTTCAGTTGCAGAAAATTATACAAATTATGGACAAGCATTGGCACATCCTTTGGGAGCAAATTTTGTTGAATGGATTGGTGGTGCAAAATATCAAATTTCAAATTTTGGGTTCAATATTAAATCTATGTATGCAGTAACAGGATTAGACGAAAACAATTCACAACATTTTGGACAAAATATTTTAAAACCAACAATAGATGCAAATCAAGGACATAATATTGCCGTTTCTTCTTACGACAACTATTTGTTACAAGGTTTAAAAACAACAATAATATGTAACCAATTTGAATTTTCATATTTGATAAAGAAAAACAGAAATTTAGCTATAACTTTGAATTTTTTGAATAGAATAACGAAAAATAGTAATGAGAAAACATCTCAAAACTATATTATGCTGGGATTTAGAAGTAATATTAGTAAATTTGAAATATTGTATTAATACTAAAACGCTATCAAATAGCCTTTTAAATTCATTTGAAACAAGTAATTGATTTTACTGTTTTTTTATCATCAGACATTTTACGAAGTTCTTCTGATAACCTATCTTCGACTTCCTCCATAGAATTAAACTCTAACTCCGTAAAAATTTACCCCGTCTAAACATGAGTTCGGGATAAGCGAGTAAAAAAAGGCAAAAAAAATTGGTAAACACGTAAATTTTCATTTATTACCTAACTTCCCCCTATAAAATATACACTACAAGAAAAAATGTCAAATAAATTTGGTA
>JAITXI010000065.1 GCA_031284905.1 Bacteroidales bacterium | reverse complement strand
AAATCAACAGACAACCGGTTTACCTTACTTCACGGCGATTGTGTCGAACTCTTAAAGCAATTTGATTTTAAGTTTGATATGATTTTTGCCGACCCGCCTTATTTTCTTTCTAACGATGGCATTTCCATTCAAAGCGGTAAACCTGTAAGTGTAAACAAAGGCGAATGGGACAGATCAAAAGGGTACGATTTTGTAAATGACTTTAACTATCAATGGCTTAAAGAAGTCCGTAATAAACTCAAAGAAAACGGCACGATTTGGATAAGTGGCACGTTTCACAATATTTTTTCAATTGCTCAGATGTTAAATGAGTTGGAATATAAAATTTTGAATGTCGTTACATGGGTGAAAACCAACCCGCCGCCAAATTTAGCGTGTCGTTGTTTTACTCATTCGTCCGAAATCATTATTTGGGCGAGGAAAAACAAAAAAGTCCCGCATTATTTCAATTACGAGTTGATGAAAGAAATCAACGACAACAAGCAGATGAAAGATGTTTGGAATTTGCCAGCCATTGCCCCTTATGAAAAATCTTGCGGAAAGCACCCGACACAAAAGCCATTAGGCGTATTGTCCCGAATTATTTTATCTTCCACACAACCCAACGCATGGATTTTAGATCCTTTTACAGGGAGCAGTACCACAGGAATTGCCGCAAATCTATTAAATCGCAAATTTCTGGGAATAGACCAAGAAGTTGAATTTTTAGAAATGAGTAAACGCAGACGGATAGAAATTGACAAATTAACGATATTTGAAGAATATAAGCAGAAAATACAAGGTTTCAAAGACAAAAAACAGTTGACAGAGTATCTTTTATGTGAGCCACAAGCCGAATATGGACAACAATTACCATTTTGACAACAAGCGTACCCTATAAAAAAAATAATGTAATTTTACCCATAAATTTTGAAACAGATAATGGTTATAGAGCGTATTGTTTTTAGGCTTTATTAAATTTTATAAAAATTATAAAAAAAAATATAAATAAAAAAATATTTACGATATTAATGTTTTTTCGCCTCTTCATCTTTTTCACTTTCTTGTTTCTATTAGCGAAGTTTTAACATTATTTATAAAACAAATATCCTTTTAGATTGGAAATAGAAATAGAATCATTTTCGGGATAATAATATCCATAAAAATTTTCAACTAAAAAAAGAAAATTTTCATTTGAAAAAATCAAATCAGTATCTTGGTTGTCATTACTATTATTGGTAAATTTTTTTGCAGTTTTTAATAATGGAATAGAGAATATTTTTTTGTCGTTAATAATTTCAATTTTTAATTGATTATTAATTAATTTATACTTTATATTTTCATCAAAATTATCAGAATTATAATAATAATATTCAAAATAAGAAAATTTTGTATATTTTGAAATGTCAATTTCGTTATTTGATGATTTATAAAAATTAAATGATTTCATTGAGTTATCATAACTATCAGCTTCATCAAAAATCAAATCTGAAAATTTATAAATAGAATTTTCATTAAAATCTGCAAAAAAAACTTGTATTGAATTACTTCCATAATTATCTTCTAAATATCGTAAAGATGAAATTGCGTTCTCTTTTTGTTTTTTATCTAAATTATCAAGCCAACTTCTTGTATCAGAAAAATTAATTTTTTCATTATTCAAATAAGAATTTAGTTTTGAAGTTAATGAATATTTTACAATATTTGATATTTTCCATGGACCTGTTGAAATAATAAAAGTTATGGCAACGAAGGAAAATAAAATCCACTTAATATGACGTGATTTTGAAATAAATAGATATACATAAATACCATAAAACCAAATGTTTAGAATTAAAACATAAAGCCGATTGATAGTGATACCATAATCGGAAATTCTTCTAAAAATACCTATACTCATTAAGATAAAAAGTGGAAAAATTATTATTCCTAAATATTTAGAAATAATATTAACTAATTTGTTGTTTTTTTCAATAATTAAAGGGAATAATAGACAAATAACAAATAATCCGCCAATAGAAAGTATTGAAACTAAAGTCGAGACCCAGCCATTTGGTAACTGCCAAGTGAAAATAATTTTAAACAAATAACCATATAAAATTACAATATATAAAGCTAAAAGTGGAGATAAAATATATAATCCAAGAATTTTCCAGATTTTTGGAAATTCAATTTCTTCTAAATTTTGGTCATTATTAGTTGGAATATTTGCAAGAAAATAGATTGGAGAAAAAAACAAAAAACAAATACAAGCCAGATATTGATATGGTTTATCATTAATATTTGCTCCGAATAACGTATCAATCGAAAATAGTGCTAAACTTATTCCGCCCATAAAAATTCCACCAAAGATTAAAGCTAAAAATAGTTGTGTTACTGTTTTTTGAGTAAAATTCCAAAAATTCAAATCGGAATTTTTTTTGAAAGAAGATGTAATAAAAATCAGAAAAAATGAAACTCCTGCAATTATCGCTATTTGTATTCCGGTTTCAAAATGAACATCATTCGATTTTTCCGGTAAAAAATAACAATAAACTCCAAATAATCCTATTACAACAATTGGAATCAAGAATTTTAAAATTATTTTTTTAAAATTTTCCATTAATAATGAAAACGAGACACTTAATACTGTCGAAATAAAAAAGAATATAATTAATCTATAAGGATTATCGTGTGTTTTAATAATATAACACATCAAAATATTTAATCCGAACAACAGCAAAATGCTAATCGGAAAACGCTTCAATAACAACTTGATTTTCTTAAAAATTGTTGAAATTTCAATTTTCAATTTCATATTATTTTTTTTATAAAACAAGGAAAATATAATTATTATTGTTTTTTTTGAAAGTATATATTAATTTATTATAGTTAAAACACTATGTTAGTATTTTTTGAAAATTCAATTTTGTAATAATTTTGATATATCTGTATATATCAAAACATAGGCACATCAATCAGAAGGATACGGGCATTTTCTGATTTTGCGATGATATTTACAGATGGGGTTTCCCAAATTCCTAAAGCATCTCTTTTTGATAACTTTTGACCATTCACTTCAAATTCACCTTCTATCACCATGGCAAATAATCCATTGTTTTCTTCTTTAATTTGATAATCAAAGGAATAGTCTCTGTCAAACGAGCCGATATTAAACCATGCGTTCTGATAAAACCAAAGTCCATCATCTTTTGGGTCCGGCGATACTATCTGAATTAATTGGTTTTTAGTATTGTCAAAATCAAATTTTTGTTGTTCATATCGCGGTTTTACTCCATTTTTATTTGGTAAAATCCATATTTGAAAAAAATTTACAGTATCACTAGTATTTGCGTTAAATTCACTATGACTAACGCCGGTTCCTGCACTCATCACTTGCACCTCTCCAGAAAGGATTACACTACCGTTGCCTATACTGTCTTTATGTTCAAGTGCCCCATACAATGGAATGGAAACAATTTCCATATTGTCATGCGGATGAGTGCCAAAACCCTCACCTCCGGCTAATATATCATCATTCACTACACGTAATGCTCCAAATTGAATTCTTTCCGGATTATAATATCTTGCAAAACTGAATGTATGGTAAGTATCCAACCAACCATGATTTGCATGCCCTCTCGTTTCTGCTTTGTATAATATTGTCTTCATAATAAACTCTTTTTATTAATAAATACTAAATTTGTTACACAAATCGCTCAAATATTGTGCCAATTAAATAATTTATTGTCAAAATGACATAATTACAGCCAAATTCGTTGGAATAAAGAACAGAAGACAATTCTAAATCGTGAAATTGTTGCCGTTTTTCCTGATTTATCAGCAAAAAAAACGTAATATCTTAATATTCAGCGATATACATAATCGTTTTTTATCAATCTTAGTAAAAATTATTCACATATATTATTGAATATTAAATTATTGTGAATAACTTTACGGATTTAAGATAATAATTGAAAAAATATTTTAAAAAATAAAAAAATTAATGTAATTTTGAAGAAAATATAAAAAATAATTTTAAAAGAAAAAACATGAATATACCAGCTAATTTAAAGTATGCAGAAACACACGAATGGATACGTGTAGAAGAACAAATTGCTTATGTAGGAATATCAGAATTTGCAGTTTCCGAATTGGGGGATATTTCTTTTATAGACATTGATACCGAAGGTGAAGATTTAGACAAAGGTGAAATGTTTGGTGCAATAGAAGCCGTAAAAACAGTATCAGATGTTTATATGCCAATAAGCGGAAAAGTATTAGAAGTAAATCAAGCAGTAATTGATAAGCCGGAACTTTTAAATAACGATTGTTATGGCGAAGGTTGGTTGATAAAAATTGAAATAAAAGATAATTCAGAAATAAATACGCTTTTAGATTCAGAGGCTTACGCTGAAATAGCAAAACACTAAATTGATTTACAATTTTTGTTTTAGATTACAAATAACATGAATAAATTGTAATTATTAAATCGAAAAATCGTATAACGCAAAGGTTTACTTAGTTATATTTAGAATAAAGAGGCTGTCCAAAAAGTTGGACAGTTTTTTTATAAAAGGAAGTATTAAAATTTTGTTTTTCCTATGTGGCAACACATGGGAAAAATTGAGAAAGTATCGCTAAAAAGTGATATTTGGATTGTTTCAAGTCTGGCATTTTACGAATGCCAAAAATTATACCATATGTTTAATTATACGAAGAGTCATTAAATTTATTAATAATTTAGGTTAAAACCTTGTTGGGTTTTAGTTTTTTTTAATATTATGATAAGGTTTAGGATAACCTAAAAAAGAATAACCAAATCATTTCGTTCAACCTTAAAAAATTGCACAAAAAAGTCAAAAATACTTAGAAAATCAGAGAAAAACAGCAAAATAGAGACAGTTAAAAATCAAAAAAGAAACTATCTCAAAGAGACAGTTTCTTTTTAACTAAATCAAATTAAACTAAGGGTGGAAGATGGGGTTCGAACCCACGACCCTCGGAACCACAATCCGATGCTCTAACCAACTGAGCTACATCCACCATTTATTTTTGCAAAAATATATCATTTTTTCAAATTTTGCAAATTTTTTTGCATTTGCAAAAAAAAAATTAAAAACGTTGCAAATCTTATTGTTAAATTTCTATTATATTGAATTTATATGATTCTATTACAGGATTAATTAATATTTGTTTACATAAATCATCAATTATTTGAGCTGCATCGTTTTTATTGCCGGCTTCAATTTCGATTTCAATATTTTTTCCAATTCTTACATTAGTAATATTGATAAATCCGTTTTTATTTGCGCTACTTAATACTGCTTTCCCTTGAGGATCTAATAATGCTTTTTGTGGCATAATGTTAATTTCTGCTATGTATTTCATTTTTATTACTTTTTAATATATAATTTCTGATTATTGAAAATAAAATGTATAATATTATTGTAATTCCTATTCCTAAAAATCTAAATAAAATTATTAATCCAATCGCTGATATTACTAATACTATTTGATAAATATATTTTGAAATAGAAAAATTTTTGATTTTTAATGACATTAATCTTATATTTGAGACCATTAATGCTGAAATTGAAATAATTATTATGCTAATTACGATTTCATTTGCTAAAAAATTTGATAAATTATTGTCGTTTGTTGAGCAATATTCGCATATTGAAATAATAAATAATGCAGAAGCCGGAGTTGGCAATCCTTTAAATTCGATAGATTGTTCGGAGTCTGTATTAAATTTTGCTAATCTTAATGCAGAAAAAATTACTATTAAAACGCTAATAAAAGCAAAATATTTATAAATTTCGCAGTTATTTATTATTAAATTGTATAATAATGCAGTTGGTGCAAATCCGAAACTTATTAAATCGGCTAAAGAATCCATTTGAACGCCAAATTCAGAGGTTGCTTTTAATAATCGTGCAACAAATCCGTCAAAAAAATCAAAAACTGCGGCTAAAAGTATTAAAATTGTTGCAATTCTAATCTCTCCATTTATTGCCATAATTGTAGCTATTGTACCACATAACAAGTTCATTGATGTAATAAATGAAGGAATAGTTTTTATTATTTTTTTCATTTTTTAAAATAAAATTTAATTGTTAAAGTTAATATTAATATTTGCAATTAAAAAAAAATTATTAAATTTGTGAAAAAAATTATGTTTTATCGTTTAAAAATATTAAATTCGGCTTTGTTGATTATTTTTATGTTTTCTGCCCCTAACATTTTTGGACAACTTGCTCCAAAATATAGTAACGAATTTTTATCATTAGGAATAGGTGCAAGAAATTTAGGAATGGGTAATTCTACAGTTTCATCTTCTAAAGACGTAACCGCTATCTATTGGAATCCGGCTTCTCTTGCAGAAATTGATAAAAAATTTGATATTGGTTTGATGCACTCCGAATATTTTGCCGGTATAGCAAAATACGATTTTATAGGAATTAACTATAAAATTGATTTAAAATCATCAATTGCTTTATCAATGATTCGTTTTGGCGTAGATGATATTCCAAATACTTTAGATTTGTTTGATAGCTATGGTAATATTCATTATGATAGAATTTCTTCTTTCTCGGCAAGCGACTATGCTTTTATTGGCTCATATTCCAGAAAAGTTTTCGTTGAAGGTTTGAGTATCGGTGCGAATGTTAAATTAATTAGACGAAAAGCAGGCGATTTTGCCGGTGCATGGGGTTTCGGTTTTGATGTTGCTGCAAAGTATAATTATAAAAATTGGAAATTCGGAGTGAATATAAAAGATATAACCAGCACTTTTAATGCGTGGCAATACAATCAAAGTCAATTAAGAGATATATTTATAATTACCGGAAATACTGTTCCTCAAAACGGCTTGGAACTTACTTTGCCAAAAATTCTTTTAGGAACAGCATACCTTTTTAATATAAAAGACAAAGTTTCGATTATGCCGGAAATTTGTTTGCCGATTACAACTGACGGAAAAAGAAATACTCTAATTAAATCAAATGCTATAAGTATTGATCCTTCAATGGGTTTGGAAATTGGTTATGTTAATTTGGTTTTTATTCGTGCAGGTGTAAATAATTTTCAAACTATTACAGATATTGATGGAGAAGAACATTTTTCTTGTCAGCCCAATATTGGTGTAGGTTTAAAATATAAATGGTTTTCAGTTGATTACGCTTTTACAAATATTGGGAATCAAGGTGTTTCGCTATATTCTCATGTTTTTTCACTGGGAATTTCTTTTGATACAAAAAAGAAAGAATCGGCAAGTAGATATTAGAATAACTAACGGACAAGAAAAATGGCAGAGTGCTAGCCGGTTTCATATTGAAAATAAAAATTTAATCTGTGGAAATTACCATATTATCTGTCGAACTTCAAAAATGAAAATATTTTTGTTTTTGGTTAAGGCTTTTTTATGTCTATCTTTTGTGTTAGGCTTGTTTCTATGTATAGACAGTCTAAATCTGTTCATATTTCAGCAAAATATTTTTAGTAATCTAAAAAACTTTCTGTCTCTTTAGTTTTCATAACAACTGATAATAATACTAATTTTTTTTTTTGTCATAGTGCTGTGTTTTATATATACTTACAAAAGTAATAGTTTTAAACAACAATGAGAAGTGCACCATTTTTTTTCGTACATATCAATTTTCTGAAAAAATTATTGTAAATTTGTAACAAAATTTGAAAAAATGGAGAACGTAAACAAGAAATTTGAATTTGATGCTGAAATTAAAAAAGTTCCTGATATTGACGGCGCTTATATTGAAATACCATTGGACGTAAAAGCAACTTTTGGAAAAGGCAAAGTTCCTGTTAATGCTACTTTTGATGGCGTTTTTTATCAAGGTAGCTTGGTGAAGATTGGTACACCTTGTCATATTATCGGAATACGAAAAGAAATACGTAAACAAATCGGCAAACAGTCCGGAGATATTATTCATGTAACGATTGAAGAAAGATAAGTTATGGAGAAACATATTCCGAAAAATATAGACGAATACATATCGGCTGTCAAAAAATATGGAAAACAGCATCTTTCAATTATCGGAGTTGTAGGCGGAATGCTTTTAATAGCTTTAAGTCTTTTCTTCTTTATATAAATTTTAATTAAAAAATATGATACAAATTGAAGTTAAAAATGTATTTAAATCATTTAAAGATGTAAAAGCGGTTCGGGGAATTTCGTTAGCGATTCCGCAAGGAGAATTTGTTGCATTACTCGGACCAAACGGAGCCGGAAAAACAACGTTAGTTGAAATGATGGAAGGTTTGAAAAAAACAGATTCTGGCGAAATTTTAATTCAGGGAAAAACTTGGCATAAAAATGAAAACGAACTTCGTAAAATCATTGGTTTGTCGTTGCAGGAAACTCGTTTTGCCGAAAAATTAAGCGTTTTTGAAACGCTTCGACTTTTTGCAAGTTTTTTTGGATTAGGAGACGAACGTGTGGTTGAAATTATTGAACTGACAGGATTACAAAGTAAACAAAAATCAATGACAGGCACGCTATCAGGCGGACAACGACAACGCCTTGCATTAGCTGTAGCATTATTAAATAATCCGCAAATTCTCTTTTTAGATGAACCTACAACCGGACTTGATCCACATTCTCGATTAGATTTATGGCATATTTTGAAATCATTAAAAGAACATGGTAAAACAACTTTAATTCTGACTACGCACTACATGGAAGAGGCTGAATCGTTGTGTGACCATATCATCATTATTGATGAAGGGAAAATATTACGTGAAGGGAAATTAGAAGATTTGTTAGATGAAAATTCTCATAATCTTGACGAACTTTTTATAAATTTAACAGGAAAAACTTTAAATGAAAATTATGAACGGTTTTAAATTATTGAAAAACAATCAATTATATCAACTCACTATTACCCATTTTTTGGAAACTATTCGTGAGCCGTCTGTGCTTTTTTGGGGAATACTTTTTCCTGTACTTCTTTCAATTGGTATGGGATTAGCCTTTACTCAAAGTTCCGAATCAAAATTTAGAATTATGATAGTAGAAAACAATCCTACAAAATTAGATAGTTTATTACAAGTTCATGGACAAGAACCTCAAAACGAAAATTCTAATATTTCTATTTGGAAGATTAATGACAACACCTTAGGAAACACTATATTTTCTTTTATTCGTAACGATTGGAAAACTGCAATTGTTGCCCTAAAACGTGGAGACGCTGATGTAATAATTACAGATTCTTTGGGAGAAATTCAATATCATTTTGACCCAAAAAATACTCAGGCACAATTAATTTATATGAAATTATCTGCTTTGCTGGATAGTAAAACAAACGAAAAACATATCGTTTCCTCAGATACAAATATCAAACCATTAACCTTGAAAGGCGTGCGTTATATTGATTTTTTAATTCCGGGCTTAATAGCTTTTGGAATGATGAGTTCCATTCTTTGGGGAATCAGTTATTCAATAATTGACAGGCGTTCTCAAAAATTATTGCGACGTATGGTAGCAACTCCAATGAAAAAATACAACTTGCTAATAGCCATGATGTTAGTTCGTACTTTGATGAATTTTATTGAAGCTGCCATTCTCTTTTTTGTTGTTTGGTTACTATTTGATATTCAGATTCAAGGAAATATTGGAGCTTTGTTTGTACTGTTTTTAGCCGGAAATATTGCGTTTACAGGAATTGCCGTTTTAATATCGTGTCGTACATCAAAAACAGAAGTTGGAAATGGTTTAATTAATACTGTGCAATTACCAATGATGATTCTATCGGGAATTTTCTTTAGTTATCAAAATTTTCCGCAATGGAGTATCGGAACAATTAAATTATTACCTTTAACAGCAATAACTGATGGAATGAGAAGCATTTTTAACGAAGGAGCAGGCTGGTTAGAAATCATCACGCCATCAATATCATTATCTGTTTTTGGAATTATTTGTTTTGTTGTCGGAATACGTTTGTTTAAATGGTATTAGATGATTTAGTTTCGGATAAAATAAATGAAATAAAAATTATAATTTTGCGAAGAAAGCGGAAATATAAAATGTAATAAGAAAAAAACAGATAAAGAAATAAATTAAATCCTAACTCCGCCAAAATTAGTGGGGAATTATGTTAATTATTTGTGATACAACGGATTAAGTAAAACTACAGACAACCTAATTAGGTTGCTTGAATAATTTTGTTAATTGCTTGTATTACAGTTAGTTTATTATTTAACTACCTAAAATGTGCGGAGTTAGGGTTTAGAAATAGATATTACGGAATAAAAGCAAGTAAAACGAAAGATATGATAAAAACTTACCACCTAATAATTACGATTTTTTTATCATTTATTTTTGCTTGTCCTCATAAAATATGTCTATTCCTATATTTTTTTGAATGTCATATTCTATACAAGCTATTTTTTTCGCAATTTTATTTTTTGTCCGATTTTCAAACTAGATGGATTTGTAATATTATTAATTTGTAATAATTCATCTAATGAAACTTCGTATCTTGTAGCTATAGAATAAGGACTGTCACCGGATTTTATTATATAATATTCATAATTTGGGTCAAGCGGAGTTTCTATAACTTTATTTGTAGAGGCATCGACACCAACACTTTTTTGTTTTTCTTCAAAACTCATCGTGTTAATATTTTTGTATTTATTAACTTTATCATTTGGAATATATACTTTTAATACATCTCCAACTCTAATAGTATTTCCTATTCCATTCCATGCTTTTAGTTCATTATTTCTTACATCATACCAAGAAGCAATTAATCCTATAACATCTCCTGATTTTACCGTATATTTTAATTCGGTTGTACCTTCTGGCTGTGCTGCTGTAGGGAAATCTTCGTCATAATGTTCGTTTGGTTTATAATTATATTTTTGCGGATTAAAAAAAACAGAATCTTTAAAAGCGTAAATTGAATCTTCTAATTCAATAAATTTAGCAACATATTGATGACGAAGTCTAAGTGGATAAGGTTTAGCTTTTGCAGGAATAATATCCATTTTGTATTGAGGGTTTAGTTCTCTGCTTTGTTCGATTGAAATTCCTAAAACCGAATCAAGTTGAGCAAAATGCAGTTCTTTTCTTACCATAACAATATCAATGTCGGTATAAAAAGAAAAAGGTTCGGGTTTATATCCGTGTTCAAATCCACATTCAAAAAGATAAGTAACTGCAATAAATCTCGGAACATAATTTCGGGTTTCGTAAGGTAGATAAGGATAAATTTCCCAATAATTTGTTTTTCCGCCGGCTCGTCTGATTGCATTATTTACAGTTCCTGGTCCACAATTATATGCTGCAATTGCTAAAATCCAATCATTGTATGTTTCTTTAAGTTTCTTTAAGTATTTACAAGCTGTTTCCGTTGATTTTTCAATATCCATTCTTTCATCTACAAATGAATTAATTTCTAAACCAAATCCTTTACCTGTTTGAAACATAAATTGCCATAAACCGCTTGCTCCGGAACTTGATTTTGCTATGGGATTTAAAGCTGATTCGATTACTGCCAAATATTTCAACTCTATCGGCATATTATAAGCATCTAATTTTTGTTCAAAAATCGGGAAATATCTATATGATAATCCTAATAATTTTGGAGCTGTCCATTTTCCATTTTTTACATATTGGTCTAAAAATTTTTGAACTATCTTATTATAACTCAACTCTATCGGAGAAATTATTTTTCTTAATCTTTCCTCGTAAACAGAATCAGGGAGGATTCCATTTATGTTATTTCTTTCATTTGGCTGTATGAAATTAATTGTATCTCTACCCGAATAATAATACCAAGTTTGTAGCAAACTATCAAGACGGTCAACTTTACAAAATTTACATTCTTCATCAGAAAATTTTAATAGTTCATCTTCGCTGAAAGTCTGTTGTGAATGAATTGAAACAGGAAGCAATGTTTCGTCTTTAATTTGTGGAAAAGTTTCATCTGATTGAGGTTTTTGTATAGAATCTTTTTTTAATGAATTAAAGAGGAAGTCAGAACTGAGAATAATATTTTTTCTGATATTTAAAGACTCGTTTTGAGAAAATAGAAAATAAATATTTAAATAGAAAATAAATAATATTATTAGGATAAATTTTTGTTTCATTTTAAAATTTAAAGGTTAATTTTGCTCCAAAGACTGGAGTTTTTGTAAAATAATTATTTTCGTTTGGGAATAAACGAATAGATAAATTATCGGAAACGTCAAAATCCATCAAATAGGCATCAACGCTAGCATCAATGAGGTTCATAAAATAAAACAATACTGCTCCTGCAATACATAAATCTCGATTTCTAACCCATCTATCCATTTCATTTACTAGTGCTTCTTCGCCAAGTAAGCCGAAAAATTCGTCCGACTCTCCGTTTACCCTAGCTAAATAAGCATTTTTATATCTTTTAAATTCTTTATGGAAGTCAATAGAAAAATAAGTGAAAGCACCTATTCCGGCATAAACTATTGGTAATTTCCAATATTTTTTATTATAGATTTGTCCTAATCCGGGCAAAACTGCCGAATAAATCATAGCTTTTTGGGGAGAATGAATTTTTACAGATTCCTGATTTATCGTATCAATTTGTGATTTGGTAATATTTGATAAAAATACAAATATTAAAATTAAAATAATATATGTTAATAATTTTCTAACCAAGCTTTTAGTAGTATCTCTAAAATTATGTAAATATATATTCATAAATCAATTACAAAATTAAACATTTTTTTGTTATTTATTATCGTTTTTTTTTGAAACGTTGTACTTAAATTTGTTATCTTAAGGTTTTAGAGTAATAATTTGCTTAAATAATTTTCTTTTTATACAAATTTGAAATATTGTAATACATATCAATTCCAATTGTATGAACATTTCCTTTTAAAGAGTTATATTTTTTCACAAAACTATAATAATAATAACAATAAGATAATTTTACACCCAAACGAGAATTACTGTAAAAAAATAATAATAAAAAACTCATTTTAATTTTGAAATCACAATAAATTATATTTATTTTGTTTATAGAACATAAAAAATGAATAACAAATTTTTTCTTTTAGATGCTTACGCATTAATTTTTCGCGCTTATTATGCTTTTATCAATAATCCGAGAGTAAATTCAAAAGGATTAAATACGTCAGCAATTTTTGGATTTGTAAATACACTAGAAGAAGTTCTTCGATTAGAAAAACCGACACATATTGGAGTTGCATTTGACCCTGGCGGACTAAATTTTCGCCACGAGATGTTTTCTCAATATAAAGCTACTCGACAAACGACTCCGGAAGATATAAAAAAAGCAATTCCTTGGATAAAACAAATTCTTGAAGCATATAAAATTCCTGTTATTCAAGTTTCCGGTTTTGAAGCCGATGACGTAATTGGAACACTTGCTAAAAAATTTGCTTCCGAAAACAATATTGTTTATATGATGACCCCCGACAAAGATTATGCTCAACTTGTTGATAATAATATTCTTATGTATAAACCATCTCGTTCCGGTAAAGGTGTGGAAATTATTGACAGTAATAATATTATAGAAAAATATGATATTGATAATCCAATTCAAATTATTGATATTCTCGCACTTTGGGGAGACGTTTCTGACAATGTTCCGGGAGTTCCGGGGATTGGAGAAAAAACTGCTGCAAAATTAATTTCTCAATATAAAAGTATTGATAATATTTACCAAAATATTGAAAGTTTAAAAGGAAAACAAAAAGAAAGTCTTTTACAAAATAAAGAGCAACTTTATTTATCCAAAAAATTGGTTACCATTGATTTAAACGTTCCTGTTGATTGTAAATTTGAAGATTTTAAAATTACCTGTCCTGATGTATCAAATTTATTGCAAATTTTTAAAGAATTAGAGTTTAATTCGCTGGCAAACAGATATGTAAGTAATAATACAACTGAAATTTCATACCAAAATCAGACTAAAGAAAATTTAGTACAACCACAACAATTAGATTTGTTTTCGAGTGCCGGAATTAATCTTGAAAATAATAATGTTGGTGTTTCTCCAAAACAAGAATTAATATTTGAAAATAATTTTGAAGCCTTTGATTCTCAAAAAGTTAAATATATTTTTGTAAATTCAATTGAAGAAACAAAAAATTTAGTCAAAATTTTAGAAAATCAAAAAGAAATTTGTATAGACACAGAAACTACCGGATTAAACACTCTAAAATCGGAAATTATTGGCTTGTCAATTTCTTTCAAAGAAAATGAGGCTTATTATGTCAATATTCCCTTAGATTTTGAAAAAGCAAAAGAAATTTTACAATTATTTTCAAAAATTTTTAATGATAAACAAAAATTAATAATCGGTCAAAATTTAAAATACGATATTTCAATAATTGAAAATTATGATATAAAAGTAACAGCTCCAATGTTCGACACAATGCTTGCTCACTATATAATTGAACCGGAACAACGACACAATTTGGATACTTTGTCGCAAAAATATTTGAATTATCAAATGATTTCTATTTCACATTTAATAGGTGAAAAAGGTAAAAATCAGAAAAATATGAAAGATATTGCTCCTGAAACAGTTTCGGATTATTCTTGTGAAGATGCTGATATTACTTTCAAATTAAAAAATATTTTTGCGACAAAAATCAAAGAAATTAATTGCGAAAATCTACTGTACAATATTGAAATGCCATTAATAAATGTTTTAATTTCGATGGAAAAAACCGGTGTAAAACTTGATATTGAAGCTATTAACGAATATTCAACGGTTCTTACAGCAGAACTAAAAGAAATTGAGCAAAATATTTATCAATTAGCCGGCGAAAAATTTAATATTGCATCTCCTTTACAATTGGGAATTATTTTATTTGAAAGATTAAAAGTTATTGATAATCCTAAAAAAACAAAAACAAAACAATATAGTACGGGAGAAGAAGAATTACAGAAACTTGTAAATAAACATCCAATTATAAATAAAATTCTTGAATTTAGAGAAATTAATAAACTTTTAAATACATATATTGACGTATTTCCAACTTTAATAAACCCGAAAACCAACAAAATTCATACCACTTATAATCAAGCAATTACATCAACGGGACGATTAAGTTCAACAGCGCCAAATTTGCAAAATATTCCGGTTAGAGACGAAAGGGGAAAAGAAATTCGTAAATCATTTATTGCAAGTGATGAAAATCATATTTTTTATTCAGCAGATTATTCTCAGATAGAATTGCGAATTATGGCTCATTTGAGTAAAGATAAAAATATGCTCGAAGCATTTAATAAATTTAGTATGGATATTCATACAGCAACTGCTGCAAAGATTTTCAAAGTTTCTGAAGATGAAGTAACAAAGGATATGCGTAGAAAAGCAAAAACGGCAAATTTTGGAATAATTTATGGAATTTCCGCATTTGGATTAGCCGAACGTTTACAAATAAGCAGAACAGAAGCTAAATCGTTGATTGACAATTATTTTGAAACTTTCCCTGAAGTAAAAACTTTTATGAATAAAAGTATTGAATTGGCACGAGAAACCGGATATGTTGAAACTATTTTCGGACGAAGAAGATATTTAGCAGATATTAATAGTAATAATTCAATGGTTCGAGGTTTTGCGGAAAGAAATGCTATAAATGCTCCAATTCAAGGTTCGGCTGCGGATATTATTAAATTAGCAATGGTAAATATCTTTAATCGTTTTGACAAAGAATATTTGCAATCAAAAATGATTCTTCAAGTTCACGATGAATTGAATTTTGATGTATTAATTTCGGAACAAGAATGCGTAAAAGATATTGTAGTTTTTGAAATGCAAAATGTAATGAAATTAGATGTTCCACTGATTGTTGATGCTCATTTTGGCAAAAATTGGGCAGAAGCTCATTGAAAAAATAATTTAATAGATTTTGTAATTATTTAGGTGCTATGTCATTATCGTATATTTTTAATGATCAACAAGATACTGCGTTTGTTGAAATTCTTATTTTTTTGATTTTTAAATTAATATATAATTATCAGTCACTTACAGTTTGCATAAAACGAAATATAAATAAATTTAATTTTATAAATAAGTACCTATAAAAAATTAATGCTATTTTAGTTCCGACATTTTACAAAATGTCTGTCTGATTATTTTTCAGTGTTTTTAAATCAATGTAAGCCCGATATGTTATGAACATCTTTTTGTGATTTTTTACTTTCCCTTTTTAATTTGCGTAGAATCCGATACAACATAAGTTTTACCTCTATCTATTAAACTAAAATGTACATATTTTTTCGGATTTTCTTGTAAATCTTTTACTAAATTATTCAAACTATTTATAGTTGCTTCGAGGTCTTTCATAAGTTTGTCGTTATTAATCAAATCACTAATAGTGCCATTACCATTATTAATTTTACTAATTATTTCATCTAAATTAGATAATGTACTATTAGCTTTATTTATAGTTTGTGTAATATCTAATTTTGCAAGTGTATCAGTAAAATATGAAGCATTTTTTATAATTTTATCAATTTCATTTTTATTAGTTTTTAAAACTCCTGTAAAATTATCAATATTTGCCAGAATAGCTGAAATCTTTGGAGATTCTCTATAAATAAGAGTATCAACGTTAGTAATTGCATGTTCGAGATGAGAAATTGTATTTGTTAGTTTGGAGATAGAATTTTTAATATCTTCTCGTGTTTGTTCGCTAAAAACAGATTGTATTATTTCCATTACTTCCGACATATCTTGCATCAAATCTTCAGCTTTTTGTTTTACTGGCAACATTTGAATACTAACTTGATCTTTTAAACTTGTTTCAACCGAACCAATTAAAATGTCTCCTGATTTATAAAATTCTGTTTCGTTTTTTTTATAATTTAATATTATACCTTTGCTTCCTAATAAATCGGTACTCTCAATCCTTGCAACACTTCCAACAGGAATTTTGTATTTTTTATGAACATTAATTGTAACTTTCAATTTGAAATCTTCTTCCGGAATTAACTCTATATCCGCAACTTTTCCGACAGCAAAACCATTTACAAAAACAGAATTTGACTTACTTAACCCTTCTATCGAATTATAATAAATATAATATTGATTATCAGAACTAAAAACAGACATTCCTTTTAAAAAGTTAAATCCAAAGAAAGCAGCAACTAAAATTCCTATCCCAATAATTGCGTAAAATATATAAGTTTTTTTGTTTTTTGCCATAATAGTTTTATTATTTTATTCTTTCTCCATTTTTAAATCTGAGTATCCATGATTTTGGAAAATCTTTTTTTATATTTAGCCATAGAGAATAAATTTTGTTATAATCAGTTTCTTCACCAATCGTATATTTATATAACCCTTCGTGAAAATATTCTTTAACATTTGGATATCCTTTGAAAACACTTGATGACAGATTTAATTTTGATGCAGAAGTATAAATTTGAATTTTATAAATGATTTGGTCTGTTTCAAATTGTATTTTTGTATCATTTTCATCTTTTGGAAGGTCTTTTGTAGATGTTTCAACTGTAGTTTGTGTTGTTTTAACGTTTGTCGTATTTGTAGAAGTCGGTTTGGAAGTTGGTGTATTCGGAATTGTTTCGTTTGTCGTATTAGTAGTTGTCGTAGTTATAGGTGAAGTCGTTGTCGTTGTAACAGTTTCTGTGGAATAAATATCGGAAATTGATTCGGATAAATATGGCATTTTTTTATCATAAGTAATTTCGTCAAAATTACTTTTATATTCAACGAAAGAATTATATAACATTCTTGCCAAATTTTCTTGTCCAACTTCTGAATTTAAGTATTTTTCTTCATCCGGATTGCTAATAAAACCGAGTTCTACTAAAATACTTGGCATTGTTGTTTTCCACAAAACCCAAAAACCGGCTTGTTTCACACCTCTATCGAAACGTCCTAATTCTTTTACCGCATTATTTTGAATAATCTGGCATAATGAGGTGCTTTGATGAATATTTACATTTTGATATAAGCTAAAAATAATATTTGTTTCCGGATTATTTGGGTTGAAACCGTCATAATTACTCAAATAGTCTTTTTCTTGTAAAATTACTGAATTTTCAAACTTTGCAACTTGCAAATTTGCCTCATTTTTTGAAATTCCCATCAAATAAGTTTCAAATCCATAAGGACCATTTGTGTTGAAAGAATTTGCATGAACCGAAATAAACAAATCTGCATTTTTATCATTAGCCATTTTTGCTCTTTTGTATAATTCAGAGTAACTATCGTCTGTTCGAGTGTATATTACTGTAACATCACTAAAATTTTTTGAAATATAATCGCCAAATTTTTTTGAAATTATTAATACGACATCTTTTTCTTTTGAAAATTTTCCTACAGCACCGGGATCTGCTCCCCCATGTCCGGGATCAATTACAATACTCTTTAATTTAGCTTGAGAAAATAATTCTCCATTGAATAATATTATTTGAGATAATAAAACAATAGAATAAATTAATATTTTTTTTATCATCTTTTCTGTTTTTTTTTACTTCCTTTTTTTTTGTATCTTTGCAAAAAAAATACTTGTACAAAGGTAATATTTTTATAATAGACAAAAAAATTTTTAAATCATTATTTACAATATTGTTAATAAGTGGCTTTCTAATGTTTTTTGCTTGTTCAAGTAAAATTTATGTAGGCAAAAATATAGGAAATTCTGTTGAAAATTTTTCAAAAGATTCAATTTTATTAAAAAAAAATATAGAAAAAAATTTATCCGATAGTATAATTAATGATACTACTGAAATTAAAGATTCAATAAATTTTCCAAAAGATTCTATTTTTAATGATGAAAATGTTAATGAAATTTTATCTGATACTTTAGCAAATGATACAATTAATTTTTCAATCGACACTAAGAATGATTCTATCAAAATTCATGCGAATCCGAAAAAAAAGTCAGATTTTGATGCTCCTGTCCATTATACTTTTGACCAAAAAGGAAAATTAGATTTTAATAACAAAAAAGCATATCTGTATAAAAACGCAAATGTTAAATACGAGAATATTAATCTTACAGCCGATTATATGGAGATGGATTTTGATAAAAAAGAAGTTTTTGCGAATGGATTTTATGATACTGTAAATAATAAAGTTTCAGGAAAACCTGTTTATAAAGATGGTGAAGAAGAATATGTTGCCGATTCTATTCGATATAATTTTAATACGAAAAGAGGATTAGTGAAAAACGTAAGTACAAAATTAGATGATGGATATTTGTACGGGCAAACAACAAAAATATATGAAAATAAGCATGTGCATATTCTTAGCGGAAAATATACTACTTGTGATAATCCTGATTGTCCGCATTTTTATTTTCGTTTATCAAAAGCCGTAGTTATTCCAAATGATAAAATAGTTTCCGGACCGGTTTATATGGTTATTGAAGAAATTCCTACTCCATTGGCTCTTCCTTTCGGATTTTTTCCAAATACAGACGGTGGACATTCCGGAATTGTTATTCCAAATTTTGGAGATGAACAACGTAGAGGATTTTTCTTGCAAAACGGCGGTTATTATTTTAATATTAGCGAACGATTTGACCTGACATTATTAGGAGATATTTATTCAAAAGGTAGCTGGGGAGTTTCGGCAAGAGCTAATTATAAATTCAGATATAAATTCAATGGATATTTTTCTGCAAAAGTTAATACTAATAAATTCGGTTACAAAGGTTTGCCAAATTATGAAACAAATAGACTTTATGAAGTAATTTGGAAATTCAATCAAGACCCAAAACGCCGTCCAAATTCCACTTTTTCAGCCGATGTAAATATCAGTAGTAGTAAATTCAACAAAAATAATTCATATAATTCAAACGATTTTATGACTAGTAATCAACAATCTAGTATTTCGTATAGTCATAATTTTGAAAATACTCCATTTAATCTATCAGCAGCTTTTCGACATACACAAAATAATAATACGGGAACAATTAATTTTACTTTGCCCGATGTCGTTTTTTCTATGAGTAAAATTTATCCACTTAAAAGAAAAATTCAAAAAGGAGGACAAAAATGGTATGAAAATATAGGGCTTTCTTATACAATGAATTTAACAAATCGTATTAAAACTAACGAAAATTCATTTTTTACAATTCCTTTCGATAGTATTACCAATGGAATTAGCCACAAAATTCCTATTTCAACTTCTATAAAATTATTCAAATATACGACTTTAACACCAAATTTTACTTATAACGAAAGGTGGTATATAAAATCAATGGAAAAAAATTGGATAGATACATCTTTCACAAGCACTGTACCCGGATATGTTGAATCAAATTATAAATCCGGATTTTCGAGAGCTTGGGATTATAATGCAGGCGTAAATTGGACTACTCAAATATACGGAACTTTCCAATTTTTAGGAAAATCAAAACTAAAAGCTATTCGACATGTTTTTACTCCAACTGTAAGTTTTAATTATGTCCCTGATTTGTCTAAGCCAAAATATAAAATGTATGACGATTATTATCAAATCAGATATAATAATTCAACCGGTCAATACGACACTGTGAGTTATATGTATGGTCATTTTGAAGGTTTGCCTTATGGTGGTCCTTCTCAACACGGTTCAGGTTTAGTTACTTTTGATTTGGGAAATAATCTGGAATTAAAACTCAAAGGCACAAACAAAAATCCAAATGATACGGTAACGCCTGTTGATAAAAAAGTGAAATTGTTAGAAAGCTTTTCTGTCAATACAAGTTATAATTTATTTGCCGATAGTTTGAGATGGTCGCCAATAAATATTTCTGCAAGAACACGTATAACTTTATTCGATATTTCTTTTAGAACAACTCTTGACCCTTATGGATTTCAGTTTAATGATTATGGAAGTCCTGAAAGAATTAACAAATGGTCTTATAATACAAGTACAAGCAATCATAAAATTCTACGTTTAACTTCAATGTATATAACGGTCGGTTTTTCATTAAATCCGAAATCAAAAAAGAATAATTCCAACACCGCTCAACATTATCAAGAAATGTACGGACAGCCAATAATTTATGCCGATTGGAGCATTCCTTGGGACGTACAAATAAATTATTCTTTTAACTATAATAAACCTTATAACGATGTAACGATAACACAAAGTTTAAATATTTCCGGAAGCGTTAGTATTACCGAAAAATGGAAAGCCACAGTATCAACAGGTTACGATTTTGTCAGAAAAGAAATCACTTATACAACTATTGATATTACGCGAGATTTGCATTGTTGGGAAGCAAGTTTGAATATGCGCCCGTTTGGAGCCTATAAATCATATATGTTTCAAATTAACGTAAAAGCTGCAATGCTTCAAGATTTAAGACTAAAAAAACAAAAAACTTGGTATGATAATTTTCAATAAAAAGCCAAATAATCATGTATAGCAAAGAAAAAGCCATAGAAATAAGAAAAGAATTTTGGACAGAATTTAATAATTATTGTCTGAAATTTTATGGAAAAAAACATTCTTGGATATTATATAATACAGGTATTAAAGATATTAATTTAAAATTCGATTGTAACCGAGAAAACGCAAAAGTAATATTTGCTTTTGAATTTTCTACTGAAAAAGCAGTAGAAATTTTTTCATATTTTAAAACTTTGCAAGAATCTTATGCTATGTATATTGATAATAATTGGATTTGGAAAGAAAAATTTATTCTTGATTCCGGAAAAGAAATTTGTGCACTTTATAAGCAATATGACAATGTAAATATCTATAATACAGATGATTGGAAAAAAACTTTCAAATTCTTTGCCTTTGAAATGAAAAAACTTGAAAAAATTTTTCTTGCAGTGAAGGATAATTTGAAGGAATATGTGAAGAAATAATAACAATTATAAATGGTATTATTTTACATTTCATTCATTACAGCAACAATATTACAAGCCACCATCGCTGCGGTTTCGGTACGTAAACGACTATTTCCAAGCGAAACTATTGAAAATTTATTTTGATTTGCAATTTCAATTTCTTTTTCGGAAAAATCACCTTCCGGTCCAATAAGAATTAAAACAGAAGCAGTTTTTTTAATAATGTTTCCTAAGTATTTTTTATCAACATTCTCACAATATGCAATAAATTTCTGGTCAGAATTAGGAATATTTCTCATGAAATTCTGAAAATTTATCGTTTCGTTTATTTTTGGATGAAAAGTTTTATACGATTGCTTCATTGCAGATTCTATAATTTTATTTAGTCTGTCAATTTTAATAATTTTTCGTTCTGAATTATCACAAATCAAAGGCGTAATTTCGTTAATTCCAATTTCTGTAGCTTTTTCTACAAACCATTCTATTCGTTCAATATTTTTGGTTGGAGCAATTGCTATATGTAAAGAGTAGGGAATTTTCCCAAAATTCGGAATTGTCTCAATAATTTTAATAAATGTTTGTTTTGCAGATATTTTTTGAATTTCTGTTTGAAATAAATTACCTTTTCCATCAGTAATATGGATAATATCACCTATTTTTAATCTTAAAACTTTACTACAATGTTTTGATTCTTCTTCGTTTAACGATAAAGTCTCTAATATTTCAGGAACATAAAATAATTTCATTTTTATTTTTTTGCAAAGATAATTCTATTTTGTAAATTTGTAATTATTTCTATTATGAAAAAAATATCTTACGAAGAATTATTTGAAATCGAAAAAACTGTTTCCGAAACGACTAATGAATATGTTAAATTATCAGAGTTGAAAATTTTAAAACTTGAAGAAAGAAATATAAAAATTGAAATGCCAATAAATACTGCAAATATTAACCATATTGGCACATTTTATGCAATTCCAATGATAATGTTGATGGAAGTTACCGGAAGCACTTTAATACGATCCACTTTTGGGTTAAACGATTATACTATTATTATTAAAAAAACTGAAATTTCTTTTATTAAACCATCTACAAAAAATTTAATTTGTGAAATATCTATTTCAAAAAATGAAGCAATAAAATTAATTACACCGATAAATGAACGAGGACAAGGTAATTTTCCATTATCTATTTTTGTATTAGATGTAAATAATGAAGAAATTGCAAAAGCAAATTTTGTTTTTTATTTGTTTAGACAATAAAATTTTAAGATTATTGGTTTATATTTTATAACGGATTTTATCCGTCAAATATCAAAAAATAGGATTACTATTAAAAAATAAAAATTGTTTAATGCTTGATAAATAGTACATTTACGTGAATTAAATAAGAAATGTTAAATTTTTTTTTAAACACAGGCAACGTTTTCACAAGTTTAGTTGTCTTATGTATAAAATTGAATTTTAATTTAATTAAAACAGTATGAAAAAAAATCATAAAATTTCTCAAAAAAATAGTTGTTTTAT
>JAITXI010000061.1 GCA_031284905.1 Bacteroidales bacterium | reverse complement strand
TGGGGGATAACGGTTATATTCTTGATAATCATTGGTTTATTTGTGGGAAGTTGGTTTTTTAAATATCCCGAAATTATAACAGCGAAAGTAAATATTGTTACAGAAAATCCGTCAATTCCGTTAAAATCGGTTGTTAGCGGGGAAATTATGAAAAATAATTGAAAAAATCTTAAATCTGCAAAAAAGATTCTAATAGACTTATATTCAATGATTAAACTTTTTAGTTTTTTATTGGCTTGAAGTTATAAACAGGGACATTTGTAGTTTCAACAGCTACAAAAAAATCATATTTTAAACTTTTTCTTTTAAAAAATTTGTTTTTTCAAAAATAATGATTAAATTTGTAGAAATTTTAATTAAAAAATTATGTAAAATTTTATTGTTTAAAATATATTGAAAAAGCGTTTTGCTTTTTTTCTTGCCTTTGAAAACTTCACAACTTTCAAAAGTATCACAAGAAAGAGTAGCTAACGCTCGCAGAAATGCGGGCTTACTTCTTGTGATACGGTAGTGAAGACCTCAAAGGCGGATTTAAGTCCGCTTTTTTTATGTAAAAATTTGAGAAAAAGAAAATGAACAAAGAAATAAAAAATATTAAAATTAGCTTGTTGCAGGGAAAATTTTTGCTTATGTTTTCGTGTTATCTCAACGCTTGTTGGAATTTTTTTGTTTCATTAATAAAAAAAGAAGAAAAATTTATCAAAATAAGTTTTATAATTCAAAAAATAAAATATAAATTTGCAGAAAAAATAAAATATTATGCAAATTTTAACAATTCAAAACATTTTTTGCAGATTGTTCATAACAAGCATTGTTTCACCTAATTTTGCCTGCTGTCGGCAAATGTTTGCAGTGGGCTATTTTGCTCTAAACAAAGAGAGTTGCGAGGGGCAGGCGTTTCAAAAAAGGTAAAATTTGTAAATCCTTTGGAGTTGAGCGAAATCAGCTGAAAAACAATGTTTTTTCACAAGTCGCAAAATTTCTATGAGTTATTAAAAAAATAAGGAATAAAAATTTTGGAGAAGGTAACAAAGCCTTGTTAAATGAGATGTTGCAGAGCAAATTGTTTAATAATTTTGTAGCCGAAATCTTAAATAGGCTTTAAATTGATAAGGGGCATTTGAGAGTGTATGCTTGAGAGTGTCGGTAAAGTTGAACGTGGACTTCAATGATGCCTAAATACGAGTTTCTAATGACTTCGTGGAACGATTTAGAAATTTGCCCTGTCCTAAAAAAACTCTCGCTGCAAAGTGTGTAGTAGGAGAAAGTAAATAAATAATTTTAAAGAAAAAAAAATGGAAAAGAAAATAAAAATAATAAATAAAGGCAGACAAGAAATTTCGCTTGCTAGAACGACATTACCAATTTTTTTATCTGATGATGAACTTAATGATGTTATGGGTGGATTAGTTGATAGTTGTGGAACATTAACAATAACAATGTGCGGTTCCAATAGTGACACACAAAAAAAAGTGTCATGTTCTACATACGTAATAGAAAAATGTTGTGAGCCTTGTAATAATTTAAGTTGTGATAAATATAAAGTAAATTAATAATATTAATTGGCTAAATAAGGGTTGTCTCAAATTATGAGGTAACCCCTATTTATCCATCAAATTAAAAAACATGATACTATCAAGATATAATTTCTTATTCAAATCAGAAAAATATGGATTTTTGTTATACAACTCTTTGTCTAACTGTTTTTTAGAAATATCGGAAGATATATATTTGTTGTTAAAAGAAATAAATTTATCAGAAAAAATCGTTGAGCAAATAATCCCGTCTGATTTAATAGATGTTTTTAAAAAAAATAAAATTATTGTAAATAATGATTTAGACGAATATTATAAAATTAAATTTAATACATTATACCAAAGATTTTATGATAAATCTTTAGAGTTAACAATAAACCCAACACTAGCTTGTAATTTTTCTTGCGGATACTGTTTTGAATGCAATAAAGAAGCAAAAATAATGACAGATGAAACTGAAAAGAATATAATAAAATTCATAAATAGCTACGATACAGTTGAAAATATACATGTAACATGGTTTGGAGGAGAACCGCTTATTGCATATAATAAAATTGAAAGTCTTACAAAAAAAATACTAGAAATTAATAAAAATTATAGTGCACATATTATTACAAATGGATATTTATTAAATGAAAAAATCACAAAATCAATGGAAGGGTTAAAAATATCTTTTATCCAAATTACAATTGATGGAACAGAAGAGGTTCACAATTCTCGACGTCATCTAATTAATGGAGGAAAAACTTTTGAAAAAATAATACAAAATATTGAGCTAATTTTTCAAATTAATCCAAAAATACAAGTAGGCATAAGAGTTAATATTGACGGTTCAAATGAAAATGAATTTATATGTTTGTATAATTACTTATATGACAAATGGAATAAATTTGAAAATAAAAATATTTTTATTGCTCCGGGTTTTGTTACTTCCACCAATATCTGTAATTCTGTATCGGATTGTTTATTTGACAAAAAAAATAAAATTGATTTTTTAATAAATTTATTTATCAAACACGGATTGCAACCAATCTCTTTTTATCCGCGAAATAATAGATATGAGTGTCCTATTAGAAATCCATTTCATTTAACAATAGGTCCGGAAGGAGAATTATATAAGTGCTGGAATGATGTAGGAAATAAAGAAAAAATTATTGGAAATCTTAATAATAAAGGATTAATAAACGAAACATTATTAACTCGATATTATACTGCTGCTGACCCATTGGAGGACACTAATTGTATAAAATGTTTTCATTTTCCAACATGTGGTGGTGGATGTCCTTACCAAAGAATAGAAAGACTTTATAACAATGTTAATATTGAGACCTGTGATTTAATAAAAGATAATTTAACTGAATTTTTAGAGTGGCATTACTCAAGTCAAAATATTAGCAAATAACAAATAATTAAGTTTTAGGAAAGTTTTATGAAAAAAACATTATTTATATCAATTTTTGCAATAATTTTTAATTATTGCTTTGGGCAAAAAACTGATGTAATGGTAGATGAGAGAACAGAATTAATGAGTATTGTTTTCAATCTTGCCGGAGCAGAAGAATATAAAGAACTAGAAATAACTGGATATCAGAAAGATATTGATGTTTTTTTTGAAAAATCAAGACAACATGATTTGATAAAATTAACTTCAAAAATAAAAAACAAATATGGTGGTTTTGATAGAGCAATGAATTTTGCCATACATACGAAAATTGAAAATGGTGAAATCTTATTTATTGAGAATGTAGAAGATGCTGTTTTTGACAGTTTTTGGGAAGCGCCAAAAGGATTAAGTAGAAAATATTTGATTTTATTAAATGATTTTTATAAAAAAAGTAATTTCCATGATTTTTTTGAGCAACACCAAACTTTCTATGATATTGCAAAAAAAAATTTTTCACCACTTCTAAATAACATTGATTATAATTGGTTTAATAATTTTTTTGGGAATGAAGAAGAGGTAGATTTTGATGTGATTTTGTTTTTCTGTAATTACGGACATAATTACGGCCCCAAAATAAAATTTAAAAACGGGAATGAAAAATTATATTCAATTATTGGCGTTTGGGATATTGATAGTTTAGAACATCCTGTATACCCTGTGAATAATTTAGAAATAATAATTCACGAATATTGCCATAGTTTTTGTAATCCTATAATTGACGCAATATATTCTAAAATAAAAACTAATGCCGAAGAGTTATTTAATTTGGCAAAACCAGCAATGGAGGCTCAATATTACGGATCCGCGAAAATAATGTTATATGAAACATTTGTTCGTACTGCGGTTATTAAATATTTTCATGATCATAATACGAAAAGTGAAGAAATAATTAATAATATTTATTATGAAAAGAAAATTGGATTTTGGCTTACAGATTCTTTATTTTCAACATTAAATAATTATTCTAATAATAGGAATATATATATTTCCTTTAACAACTATAAAACTGAATTTATTAAGACTATAAATAATTTTTCTGTAGAAAAATTAAAACAAAATTCTGCAAAAATTATTAAAACTTCAATTCCTAATCTATCAAAAAATATAGATGCTAATATTGATCAAATTACTTTGTTTTTTAATAAACCAATGTGTCATATAAGTAATTTGAAAAGTCGTTATTATGGATTTGACATTGGGAAACGTGGCGATAAATACTATCCAAGTTTTATTATTCTTTGGGATAATCAAGCAGAATGGAATGAAGATAATACTGCTATAACTATAAAAGGATTAGATTTAAAACCAAATAAAAAATATTCTATTTCCTTTCCTGCTACAAGTTATTTAGGTGCTGGTGGAGAACCTATTCTTGAAAATTATTATTTAGATTTCAAAACAAAAAAATAAAAAGTTTTTAAATTTTTATCTTATGTTGCAAGATTACGAATGTATGACGAGACCATTTAATTCATATTTTATTTCGGCAGAAGTTGGACTTTACAAATGTTGGGAAAATATAGAACATGAAAACACTGTTGTAGAAAAATTAAATAATGATGAGAGTGTTAAAATAACAAATGAATTAATTTATACAAGATATTTAAGAGGAGCAGATTACATAGAAAATCAAGATTGCTTGAATTGTTTTTTCTTTCCTATTTGTGAGGGTGCTTGTCCGGATAAACGTTTAAGAAATCAATTTTCAGATGCCTGCTTTGATTTGTGTATCGGCTGTAAAGACAACATAGAAGAAATGTTAGATAATTATTATGAACTAAAGAAACGAATTATAAAATGAAAAAAATATACATTGTAATATTAATAACACTTTTTTGTAATCAAATTATGAAATCGCAAGAAATGGATGCCATTGATTCTTTGATATATAAACTCAAAACAGCTTATGATTTTATGCACGATGCTGTTACCTATCCGGTAGAGCCAACAATAGAATATAATAATTATTATCATAATCCAGAAAAAGGTTATGATATAAACGAACATGATTTGTATAGTAAAGATATTATTTTTTTTAAAACTCTTGAATTAATAAAAGCTGAAAAAATAAACAAAAATAATAAAATGTCAAAATAAAATTTCCCTCAGAAATGCAAGAGCACAGAAAACAAGAAGTCCGCAGCGAGCAAGTAACCGAAATATTAGGCAGCCCGCCAAAATCAATTATTCGCTGGGGGATAACAGTTATATTTCTGATAATCATTGGTTTATTTGTGGGAAGTTGGTTTTTTAA
>JAITXI010000215.1 GCA_031284905.1 Bacteroidales bacterium | reverse complement strand
TAACCATCTCATGCTGGCTTTGTCCCTCAATGTTAAAATTTGTGTGATTTTTTCCATAAAATTATTTTTTTGCAATATTAAAACTTTTTTTGTTATTTTCAATAATATTTTTTCACTATATAGGGCATAAAGCAAAACCTCCAAAAAGCATTTTATTAATAAACAGCTTAAAACACAGTAATATCAACTGACAGCTAGCAATAAGTTGCAGAAAATACGTCTGTCCCAATTTTGTATTTGCTAATTCTTTATTATGTCTGTCCAAAAACTATCAATATTGTTATTTAGTTTTATTTCATATTTATATTATTTTTGTTTACAATTCAACTACAAAAGTAAAATTATTTTTTTACATCGCCAAATTTTTTTATGTAAATTTTTCTTATATAACAAGTTCAAATCTAAACTTTAACTTCTCGGATGATGTTGAATTATTTCTTCTCGCAAATATTCTCGGTCAATATGTGTATAAATTTCAGTAGTTATAATTGATTCGTGTCCGAGCATTTCTTGAACGGCTCTTAAATCTGCACCGCCTTCTATTAAATGTGTTGCAAATGAATGTCGAAAAGTATGTGGAGAAATAATTTTTTCAATTCCGGCATCGGAACAAACTTCTTTTATAATTAAAAAAAGCATTTGTCTCGTAATTTTGCTACCTCTCCTATTTAATATCAAATAATCTTCAAAATTCTTTTTAATTTTTAAATGATTTCTGAAAGAAGCAAAATAATTTTTAATTTCTTTTTTTGCAGCACGTCCTATTGGTACATAACGCTGTTTATCTCCTTTTCCGATAACACGAATAAATCCTTCTTCAAAAAAAATATTAGATATTTTCAATTCAACTAATTCGGAAACTCTTAATCCACAGCCATATAAAATTTCTATTATAGCTCTGTTTTTATGTCCAAATTCTTTACTTACATCTATTCCATTAATTATAGCTTCAATTTCTTCAATTGATAAAACTGTGGGAATTTTTCGAGCTAACCTAGGTGTTTCCAAATATGTGGACGGATTTTTTTCTAAATAATTATTTAATATTAAAAAATGAAAAAAAGATTTTATCGCTGAAATATATCGGGCTTGACTTTTATCTGAAACTCCTATAGTTGCAACATATTTAATAAATTCACTCAAATGTTCGGCTTTCAAATCTTTATAAGATAAATTTATTCCGGCAATTTCTAAAAATTCCAAAAGTTTTTTCAAATCGCTTAAATATGATATATAAGTGTTTTCTGATAAATTTTGCTCTAATTGAAGAAACATATTATACTCTTCAAATAATTTTTTATATTCATCTAAAATTAAATCTACCATAATTCTTATTTTTTTTGTAAATTTACAAAATATTTCTTTATAATGAAAATTTTAATTATTAACGGAATAAATCTACATAATATTGGGTCAAGAGAACCACAAATTTATGGTAATGAAAATTTTGACGATTATTTTCAGAATCTAAAATCAAAATTTAATTTTGAAATTGATTATTTTCAATCAAATTACGAAAGTAAAATTGTTGAAAAAATTATTTTTGCTTCAAATTCAGAATTTAACGGAATAGTTTTAAATGCAGGAGCTTTCAGTCATACATCTGTGGCTATTCGAGATGCAATTTCTGCTACTGAAATTCCTGTGGTTTTAATTCATATTTCAAATACATACAAACGAGAAATTTTCCGACAACAAGAACTCATTGCTCCTGTTTGTAAAGGAATTATTACCGGATTTGGATTGAAATCTTACGAATTGGGAATTATGAGTTTAATGAATGAAAAATTAACTGCTAATAAATAATTTTAGGTGAATTTATAGTAAAAGGCTTTACTAACAAGCTGTTAACAAAAAACAGAAAAACAAATAAGGAAAATTTTTCTATGTTAAAAAAAAGGTTTAATTTTGATACTACAAATATTATTAGTAAATTGAAAAAATGTGTAGTTTGAATTTTATATACTTATTCACTAGTGCAGATGGCTTGTCAGAGGGTTTTATATAATTAAGAATAAAAATAATGAAGCAAACATTATCTCAATAAAAAATAGTATTTTTGCAAAATATAAATTTAATAATAACGATATGAATTATTACGATAGAATCAGAGAATTGACAAAAAGTGTTCCCATAGAATTGGTTGATTTTTCACAACCAAGAGACCCTGCACGGACACCTACCCAAGCCTCTTCAAACTTTATAACGAACAAAGAACAAGGCGATTGGGCGGAAAACCTTATCACGAGAGCAATCAACGAAACCTCTAAAAACTTGGTGGCAGTCAAATACGGAAAGTCGGATGATTGTATTGCTGGCGAAGAAGGCTTCGACAAGTTCTATCAAGAATTTCAAAACGAATTGGATACTATCGGCAAACGTCCCGATTTGTTGATTTTTAAGAAAACAGATTTCATTGAAAATTTGGGATATGATATTAGTCATATCCCACACGACAAGATTACTGAATATGTTAAGAAAGCCGTTGCAGGTATTGAAGTTCGTTCAAGTGCTTTTCTAATTGACCGATACGAAGAAGCAATGCAAGTACGCACTGCTAAATCTTCCAAAACAGCATTACGGATAAAAGAAAAAATTCTCGCAGAGTATATTGATATTTTATCAAATCCGGCAAGAGAGAATTACATAGATTTACTCAAGGGTATAACCGAGAAAACGTTAAGTGTTACGGATTTCAAAGTTCCGGGTTGGCGTTCAAGCGAACGATTAACTCAATTGAATGAACTTTTTAAGCAGTTGAAATCTGCTATCAAAGAAATTCAAAAGCGTGATTATCTTTCCATTACGCCCAAAGTAGAAGACATTAAAGTGGTTTACAAATGGATTGAAACCTTTAATGTTCCACACTTCTATTTTCAGGTATTTTTCGATAAGGTTTACGGTATTTCGTTTGAGCAAATTCTACAAATAATTTCTAATCCCGACAATGACGGTGTGATTTTTTCTGTTGAGTCCGATACGAAAAATCAAAACAAAACCACCATTAAAATCAACTCCAAATCAGGAATACAAATCGCCTCTAAAGTCGATGAACCATTGCACGAAAGTGTTAGAAAAGAGATGGATAGAGGCAGGTTGTTGTTTTATGTAACTTTTAAAGGAGGAACAGCCTATCTTGATATTGACAATTTGAAAACCATTTTAGGAGTTAGTGATTTTTGATGACAAATAACATTCAATATATTGACAATACAATAGAAAGCGATTATTCAAAGTCGGTTTCCTTGGAACACCGTAAGAAATTCGCACAATTTTTTACGCCCTTTTCTATTGCAGAAATTATGGTTAATTGGTTGTTAGGTAATAAAAATCTAAAAACAGTTTTAGAACCTGCTTTTGGTTTGGGTGTTTTTTCCAGAGCGTTGTTATTACAAAAAAAAGATATTCAGATAAAAGGTTTTGAAGTTGATAATCTAATTTTTGAAAAAGCAAAAAATGAATTTGCTTGTACGGAAAAAATGAATTTATTGCTACAAGATTATATGTACAACGATTGGCAAAATAAATATGATGGAATTATTTGCAATCCGCCTTATTTCAAATTTCACGATTACGATAACAAAAATATTCTCAAAGAAATAGAAAATCATTTGCAGTGTAATTTAAGCGGCTTCACCAATCTTTACACACTGTTTTTACTGAAATCCATTCACCAACTCGCCACCAATGGACGTTGCGCTTATATTATACCTTCGGAGTTTCTTAATTCAGATTACGGAAAGTTAGTTAAACAACACCTGATAAATACAGGAACTTTGCGACATATTATTGTGTTCGATTTCGAGGAAAATGTATTTGATGATGCACTTACAACTGCTTGTATTGTTCTTTGTGCCAATGATAAAAAAAACGAAAAAGTACAGTTTACCAACATTCATTCAATAAGCGAATTAAATGTGATAGAAAAACTCATTGCCGAGTATCCCAACTTCTCTGACAACTCAAAAACGTACTCATTTTCAGAACTAAATCCCGATATTAAGTGGAAAGCATACTATCAACCGCAAAACGGACATAAATTTAAAAGTCTTGTGCCTTTTTCAACTTATGCAAAGGTTGTTAGGGGTATTGCTACAGGTGCCAACGATTATTTTACGTTCAATCAATCAAAAGCAAAAGAATATAATATTGACGAAAAATATTTGCTACCTTGCATCTGTCATTGCGTTGATGTAAAAGGGAATAACTTTTCTACCTCAGATTTTGAAGAGTTAAAAAATAACAATAAAAATGTTTTTTTGCTCAATGCCATCAATGCTAAAGACGATAATATTACTCAATATCTGCAAAAAGGAGAAAACGAAAAAATAAATAAAAAATATCTGACAGCAAGCCGTAATCCGTGGTATTCATTGGAAAATCGACCGCCGGCACCTATTTGGGTCTCAGTTTTCAACCGCACAGGTTTACGTTTTATTCGCAACGAAGCCAACATTTCAAACCTGACAACCTTTCATTGTATCTATCCAAACCAATTGCAATTATTTTCGGATGTCAACATTGATTTATTATTCGCCTACCTTTTAACTGATACGGCAAGGCAAATTTTTGAAGACAACAGCCGTGAATATGGTAACGGACTTCAAAAATTTGAGCCAAATGACATAAACAAAGGAAAGATGCTCGACTTGGCATTATTACCCGAAAAAAGCAAAAATAAAATCGTGGACTTGTATTATCAGTTCAAAATTTCGGAATGCAATAGCACGAGCAGGCAGGTGATTGATGAGATTGATAATATATTGATTGAAAACTATTTCTGAATTACAAATCAATTTGCATAGCGAGAAAATCAAAAAATCCAAAGAGGATTATTTCAAAAATATGCCTTATCAAACACTTTCGTCATTGTTGACATGGTGTTTTTGCCGTTTTTACCGAGCGATGCAATCCTACGGATTGCGACTAAAGGAATATTTGCTAAAAAATATTTTATTTTTCGTTTTATTCCTCCTAAAAGTTGAATTTACGATTTTTTATAACTTTGCACCTAAAATAATAACAAATTTTTTATAAAATACTTTATAAAAACACATAAAATTATGATAATTATAATAAAAAATGTTAATTTTATAAAAATTATTATTTCATGAAAAAGATTCTGTTTTCAATAGTATTATTTTTGAGTTTTTGTGTAAATTGTTTTTCGCAAGTTGAATATGAAGATAAAGAAAAAGAAGGTGCAGGTTTTGTGTCTGTATTAATGACCGGTACGATGATAGATAAACAATTTGGTTTTATGATTGGCGGTGGTGGCGGATTTATTGTAAAAAAAATTCGTATTGGCGTTTTTTATGAAGGTTTAGTGTCAAAAGTCAGTTTACATCCAATAAATTCTGTGAATACTTATAAATTTGCCGTAAGTTATGGTGGTTTATGGGTTGGTTATCCGCTATGGAGTTCCAAAAAATTTCATGCTTTGACCGATTTAAAAATTTGTTTTGGAACAACGTCTATGCGAAATGCAACAAATGTATGGGAAGAAAGTGATAAAAATTTTCTCTATGGTTTTATTCCGTATATTGGTGGTGAATATTATATTACAGAACATTTTGCCGTTTGTTTGGGTGTTGATTATCGTCTTTGCTTTTTCCCCAAAAACCCTGAAAATCACAAACAAAATATTTTGAATTTTCCAAGCATAAGACTTGGAATTAAACTAGGGATATTTTGATTGAAAATTAAGTAAGTCAAAATATTTTAAAACATTCTTTTATGTGGACAAAATAAGACTAAACTGCTATTATAATATTTAAAAAAGCTAAACCATAACAAGTTTAAACGTTAGAACCTTGTTTTTGACTTATCCCCAAAAAATACGTGCATTTCAAAATATTTCGTAATTTGTTATTTTTTCTATAACTTTATTTATGACGTTTTTTCCTATCTAAATTCGCAGGTTCCAAAGTCATTTGTTGATTATTTAGTAATGCTGCAACCCCTTCAGTTATATAATTATGATTTTGTCTATCAACATAATCGTCAGGTTCTGTGTAAGTTGTAATGACACCTTCATAATTTCTTAAAATCACTTTATTAGGACTTTGAGATAATACATAATTTGGCATTACGGGAATTTTTCCACCACCACCGGGAGCATCTACAACAAAAGTTGGAACTGCATATCCAGAAGTATGTCCACGAAGATTTTCAATAATTTCAATACCTTTAGAAACCGGAGTTCTAAAATGTTCTAATCCCATAGATAAATCACACTGATAAATATAATAAGGTCTAATTCTATTTTTAACAAGGTTATGAACTAATTTTTTCATTATTTCAGTATCGTCATTAACGCCACGTAATAAAACACTTTGATTTCCAAGCGGAATACCCGCATCAGCTAATTTTGCACAAGCAACAGCAGCTTCAGAAGTCATTTCGTTAGAATGGTTAAAATGAGTATTTACCCAAATAGGATGATATTTTTTCAACATATTCACCAAATCGTCTGTAATTCTTTGAGGACAAACAACAGGAGTTCTTGTCCCTATACGAATAATTTCAACATGAGGGATTTCCCTTAATCTTTTAATTATTGATTCTAATTTTTCGTTACTTACCATTAAAGCATCTCCTCCTGACAAAACAATATCTCTAACTTGTGGAGTATTTGCAATATATTCAATAGATTTTTCAATTCTATCAGTTGTTGATTCACAATCTTTTTGACCTGCAAAACGTCTTCTCGTACAATGACGACAATACATTGAGCACATATCCGTAATCAAAAACAAAACTCTGTCCGGATAACGATGAGTAAGACCGGGGACAGGAGAATCTTCATCTTCATGAAGTGGGTCTAACAAATCAGCAGCTGCTTGATGCGTTTCTTTTCCGGTTGGAATTGCTTGTTTTCTAATTGGACAATTTTTGTCATTAACATCTATCAAACTTAAATAATAAGGTGTGATTGCCATTCTCAAAGTTTGAAGCGATTGTTTTACTCCTTCTTCTTCTTCCTGAGTTAAATTTATATATTTTTTCAACTCATCAATAGTTTCAATCCTATTTTTAACTTGCCATTTCCAATCGTTCCACTGTTCGTCAGTTACATTCGGAAACATTAATTTTCTACCTTCATTCATGAATTTATTTTTATTTACAAAAATAAGTTTTTTTTTGAAATTTTACTATAAAAAAATTAACAGACGCAACCTTTTTAAATTACCTAACTTTTCCCTACAAATTATACACTACAATCTAAAACCTCAATAATTTTTTTTTGATTTTTAGTTAAAGTAACGATTTTATTCCAAGAGAAGTTTTCTTTTTCGGAACTTAGTT
>JAITXI010000132.1 GCA_031284905.1 Bacteroidales bacterium | reverse complement strand
GATGTGTTTTTTGCAATTTGGTATGTTAGAATTAGAGAAAAACAATATTCAGCAAGTCCATTTGCGGGAGTTTTGAAAATTGAAAAGATTTTGATTACCGAGGACGAAATGGAAAATGGTCTTGACAGTCAGGAAGTTGACTTTATAACAGCCAATATTATCAACGAGCGTAACCCCGTTTGCTATGGTAAAGATGAACGTTGGGCAAACCATTTATATCCTGTTTATTTGACGGAAACATTTTGCAAATCCCTCTATATTGATAGTAATGAAATTTTAGCAGCATAGAATAATATTGATTTTAAATAAATAATAAATGTATAATTTTGTAATCATAAACATTTTATAATATGGCCGCAACACAAGAAGATAAATTAGCAAAAATCAGGAATATCGGCAAAGAAACAGATATTCATATTTTACTTTCAGAATTACTCCCCGAAATGGGTTTTAAAGATGTTTATATTACCCACGAAAGAGGTAATAAAAGCGAGGATGGTAAAGATGTAATATGTTCTTTTGAGGATAAAATAGAAAAAACTAAGGATTGGACTGCTTTTGTTGTAAAGAAAGGTACCGTTGCTGGAACTTCTGCGACAATTCAAGATATTATTTATCAGACTCAAGATTGTTTTAGTTATGAATATAAGAATGTAATAAAAGGACTTCGCTTCAGAGTAAATAAAGTAAAAATTGTTGCAAATGGACATTTCTCTAACGAAGCAGAAAGAAAAATTAGGGAGTCTAATAACTTACAAAATGCAAATATTGCCTTTTGGGATGATGAAAAACTTATAAATTTAATTGATGAATATTATCCACAATACTGGGTAAAAGGAAGTAAATCTTACAAAAAATATGTTGAAAAATTTGAAGAAATAATCAAAGTTGAAAGTTTGTCTAAAACAATCGGTGTTAATGATAATAAGATAAAGAAAATTTTAGATTGTGCTATTGAACCTAAGATTGTAGAGCGAGTAGAAAATGAAGATGGTGCTTTTCAATGGAAATCAAAAACAACTAACTCTATAGTAAAACTCTCAAATAACTCTATTGTTATTGGTGAGCCAGGTTCAGGAAAAACAACATTTTTCAAAACCTTATCAAAAGAAATAATTGAACAAAATTCATTAAGAAACGATACGGAATTTTACCCTATAATATTAACTTTCAATGATTTAAGAAATACTAATTTCGATTTAGAAAAATCTGTCATTGAATATTTTAAAAAGGATTGGAATGTAGATTTATTGATTAATGGAAAAGAAATTATAGAAGAAAATCGTTGTGTCATTTTTATAGATGCACTTGATGAACTCCCACAAAAAGAACAAAAAGAGGCAGCATTGAGAACAATAAATGTGTTTTATGAAAAATACCCCGAAATCAAAATTATTTGTTCTTCACGCCCTTCTGAGTATTTATTCTATAATTGCACTAATTTAGGTTTTAAGTATTTAGAATTAAGCCCAATTGATAAACGTCAAATAGAAACTTTTTTAAATAGCTATTTTGCCGACAATGTAGTTAAGTCAAAAAAATTACTGAAATCATTGAGAGATAGTGGTATTCTTGAAAAATTGCCTAAAACGCCAATGACTATTGCCCTAATTACAATTTTATTTGACGAAAAAGAGGTTGAAATTCCGGCAACTATAACAGATTTGTATAGACAATTTGTCGATTTATTGCTTGGTAAATATACTTCAGAAAATACATTGGAATTGATTGAAATTGGCATCAAGCACAGATTATTAAGTTATATAGCAAAAGAATTACATACTCAACCAAAGCAAAGTATTAGTAAACAAGACCTACAACAATTGATACTTAACTATTCTAAAGAAAGAGGACAAACATTTGATATTGATACACTTATTGAAGATTTAATAGTAAATACAGGATTGTTATTTGAAAATAAAAAAGGGGAAATTCAATTCAAACACTTGTCTTTTCAGGAATATTTCACTGCTCACGAAATTTTTAATCACAGACAACCTGACCGAAAATTGTTTGTTGAAAAATTCAATAATCTTTGGTGGCAAAATGTCGCAATTTTTTATGCTGGAATGACAAAAGATGCCCCAATATTGTTAGATGAAATATTAATGCAGAGCATTCCAAAAAATTTTGGCGAGTATATTTCAAATACGGCAGGATTAGGCAGATTACTACAAGCACTTTACAACACACCAATTACAAATCGTAAGGCAGGAATTATACGAGGTGTTGAAAATATAGAAAATGCTATTAAATTTTTAATTGAGACTGATGATGAAAATTTTAGTATTTGGAAACATTTTTCAAAATATGGGTTAATGCAAATAATTGGCAGTGTGTTTTCATTTAGCAATTGGTCAATAACATTAGTAGAACCATTAAAACAGCAATTTCAAACACTAATACAACAAATCAATGAACCACGAACAGAAGAAGAACAATTTTATTTTGAGTTTAAGTTATTTTTAATGTGTTCTGTTCTTGCGAGTGAAGATTTTATTTCTTTTGAGGAGTTTAGAACATTAGTAGAACAAACAAAATCAAATGATTTGAGTTTATTCGCTATAATTGAAATGCACGTAAGAAGATTGAAAACATTTTTAACGGATACAAATAAAGAAGACGAAAATTACAAAAAAATCGAAAAGAAAATAACTAAAAAGTTACATGGTTTTGGAGATATTTCAGCAAAAGTAAATGTACCAGTTCTAAAGCAATTAAAAGTCTCCAAATAAATTTAATAATTAGATTATGACCACCGACCTCTACATATACAAAAAAGAAATTGATTGGTCTGCTTTGCATTTGGGGGTAAATATTCCTGTTTCATTGCAAAATATTTTCTACGAGAATATTAATATCAAACTGCAAAAAGGCGAAAACAAAAAGATAAAATTATTGCTTGATGGTGTGGAATATCCTGCTATTTTAACCAATATATATTTTGATGAGGCAAAATATCCTACTCACAAAGAACTTTTGCAAATTCGATGGACTCAAAACAGCGAAATAGCCCAAAAGTTGCGCGATATTTTTAGCAGCAGTTACAATTATTTGTTCATTGAAAAAGAAAAACTTACTAACAAGAAAAAGCAACTTTCTGTTCCCGAAGAAATACGAGAATATTTAGCGATTTATTCAACTGTTTTTGACGATGTTTTCGCCATCGAATGTATCACACAAAGCGATATTTCTGAAACAAAACAGGAAATTCGCAGATATAACGAACTTGAATTAGAACAAATTATTCAGGCAACAGATAGTCCCGCATTCATTGAAAAAACGCGAACAACCAAAATTAGGAAATTAGACAAAACCATAGGTGACAATCTCAAACGTTTGTACGAATACAAATGCCAAATTTGCGGTTTGCACATAGGCGAATCATATAATGCAACTGTTATTCATACACACCATATTGAGTATTTTTCGGTTTCGCTCAATAATAATGCCGATAACATTATGGTTATTTGCCCAAATCACCACGGCATTATTCACACTACCAATCCTGTTTTTAACAGAGAAAAGAAACTTTTTGCCTATCCAAATGGTTATTCGGAAGGATTAAAATTAAATTTGCATTTATAAAAAATAAAGCTATGAGTAAAAAATTTGAAAAAAATAGAAGTGTTAGTTTTTCTTACTTTGCTATTCCATTGTATTACACGGGAATAAAACATCCAAATAATAATGATAAAGAACTCGTTTTGATTGATGATTATAGTAGGCATTATCTTGCAGCCTATCGAAATAATAGTTTGTGCAAAGTAGGCATCCACTTTATTTTGAAAAAAGAAATGGAAAATGGGAAAAGTGGTTTCATTTTTAAAGGCAAGTTTTTTCAATTAAGAAAATATGGTTGGGTATTTTAAACATATTGTTCATAAAACCTTGTTTGACCGCGTTTATGTGTCAACTTTATTCACGTTTTATTTCAAGATTACGGTTGAAACTATCAATTTTGCGAAAACACTTGTAAAATCAGATAAAGATGTGTTTATTGGCGGAGTTTCGGCAACGTTGCTTTATCAAGATATTATTGACCAAACAGGAATTACTCCAATTAAAGGACTTTTAAACAAACCAAAAATGCTGGACAAAAACAACAGTATTATTGTTGATGCCCTGCCTTTAGATTATTCAATTTTGGAAGAAATAGATTATCGTTATCCTGAAAATAACGCTTATTACGGTTATATGACACGAGGGTGTATTCGCAAATGCACTTTTTGTGCTGTGCCAACATTAGAGCCGCAGTACTGCGAATATATTCCGTTAAAACAACGTATTGAAGAAATAAAATCGAAATTTGGAGACCAGCGAAATCTTTTATTGTTAGACAATAATGTTTTGGCATCGCCGCGTTTTCCGGAAATAATTCAGGAAATTATTGATTGCGGTTTTGGCAAAAATGCTATTTATACAGAGCCAAATCAATATGAAATTGCATTGAAAAATTTGGAAAATGAATTTAATGATAATGCTTATATCAATAAATTATTTTGTTTGAATGTAGATGTGTTAGGTAGATTGAAAGGAGATAAACAACAACAATTCTTTAATTTTCTTGACAGCCATAAACTATTGACACTTAAAACAATAACAAAAGAAAAACTGTTGGAAGTTGCACCAGAAATTTTGCAACTTTATAGTAAATATGTACGTAAATTGCCAAAGCAGCGTTATATTGATTTTAATCAAGGCGTTGATGCTCGGCTATTTACAGAAGAAAAAGCGGAATTGTTGGGTAAAATAAATATTCGACCATTGCGTATTGCTTTTGATAATATCAAAGACCAAAAACATTATGAAAATGCTATTCGTTTGAGTGCAAAAGCAGGAATAAAAAACTTTTCTAATTACTTACTTTACAACTTCCACGATAAACCCGAAGATTTGTATAATCGTTTGAAAATCAATGTAAAACTTTGCGAAGAATTAGATGTTAATATTTACTCATTCCCAATGAAGTTTCACCCAATTACAGGCGAAGACCGTTTTAATCGAGATTATTTAGGAACACATTGGAACAGAAAATATATTCGTGCAATTCAAGCAATATTAAATGCCATCAAAGGAAAAGTCGGACGAGGAACAGAGTTTTTTTATAAAGCATTCGGAGAAACAAAAGAACAGTTTTTAAAAATTTTAGAAATGCCCGAAACATTAATTTTGTATCGTTTTTTCTGTGAATGGTTAGGAGAAGTAAAGAATTATCCTGTTTCAGCAATGAGTTGGTGGAATTGTTGGCAAGAAACATTTAGTTTGTTGAACGAACAAGAAAAAGCAGATTTATTAGAAATAATTCATCAAAACAAATTTAGTTTTTTCTCTTCAAAAAGTAATAATCCCAAATTTTCAAGACTTTTATATTTCTACACTAATTTCAGAAATGATATTATTAATCCTGAAACAGAACTATATAAATTAAAACAAGAATACGATAAAAACCCAACAAGAAAATTGCGAAGGAAAAAACAATAAAAAAATCAAATATTATGCCCGAAAAACAAAATATAGAGTACAAGAAAATATGGAAAGACGAATATCTGAAATGGATATGCGGTTTTACCAATGTGCAAGGCGGAAAAATTTATATCGGTAAGGACGACAATGGAAATGTAATTAGTATTGCCGGTTACAAAGAATTGATGGAGAAATTGGGACAGACGTATTTTATGGGGACAAAGCAAAAATATTGTGAAGTCTAAAGAGGAAAAAAGCGTTATCAGACACACCTCTTAAATTAGCCCTGAAGAGTTTTGGGACAGACGTATTTTATGGGGACACCAACTGCGGCATTTCGGCTGACGAGACGGACGACAGAACAAAGACGACACGATTTGACGGTTTTCTGCGGACAGACAGCGAACAATAAAATAAATGTTGAAAACTTTTTTATTTAATTTGACTTTGGCATTATTTATTTTTGTATTTTTGCCAAATAATGTCAAAAAATAAAACAATGTACACAGTAGGTCGTATCTTAAAGGAAATCAGAGAAGAAGAAGGCTATCCATTACAGGAAGTTCAGCAGAAAGTTGATATAGATTTGACTCAATTGAGCAAAATTGAAAATGGGAAACGTCTGCCTACAACCGAACAACTTCAAAAATTAGCCAAGTTTTACAACTATGATGATAAGTTGCTGATAATTCATCGAGAAAGTGATAAAATCGCATATTCTCTTGAATATCCTGAATTTGCAATGGAAACACTTAAAGTTGCAGAGGATAAAGTAAGATACGGCACACAATATATTCCATTGTTTCAAAATACGATATATCAAAAACCAATATCATTAGAAAGTCGTCGCTACATAGGAAGTAAAGCCAAACTTACCGATTGGATAATGGATTTGATAGATAAAGAAACCGAAAACATTCAAACATTTGTAGATATTTTCGCAGGAACGGCATCTATTTCAAATCAAGCTATTTCTAAATATAATCGAGTAATAATCAACGACATATTGCACTCAAACAATATAATTTACAAAGGTTTTTTTGAGGCAGGCGAATGGAATGAGCAAAAACTGAACGATATTATAACCAATTACAACACATTAGACCCCGATTCTGTAGAGGAAAACTATTTTTACGAAAATTTCGGCGGAAAATTTTATGAACACAACATTGCCAAACTTATTGGACATATTCGCCAAGATATTGAAAATATGAAATCAGAATTAACAGAAAAGGAATATAGTATTCTTTTAG
>JAITXI010000101.1 GCA_031284905.1 Bacteroidales bacterium | reverse complement strand
AGAATTGGCAATTTTTTTAAAGAAAAATTAACTTATTTCTATACGGCTGCTAACTCTGTCAAAAATCATCTTGAAACTATTTTAAACTTTTTTCATAATAGACTTACTAATGCTAATGCGGAATCTTTTAATGCTAAAATAAAACTCTTCAGGGCTAATTTAAGAGGTGTGTCTGATAACGCTTTTTCCCTCTTTAGACTTCACAATATTTTTGCTTTCTCCCCATAAAATACGTCTGTCCCATTTTTATTACCTTTTTTTACTCGCTTATCCCGAACTCAGGTTTACAAATTTAATAAAATTATTTTTAGTAAAACAAATTTTTTCCGATTTTTTATAAAACAACACAATTATTCTTGTAATTCAGCAAGTTATATTATTAAATTTTAGTTTTTTAAATTCGACCCACTTCGGGGTTGTAGTGGATAGCGAGCATTCCTTTTTATAAACATTTAACTAATACGGAGTTATTATTCATCAAATTGAAAATTGAGAGTATTGATATATGAGATACTTTTGTCTGTTTGCCAGTTTTCTCATTCCTCTTTCTCAGTTCCCATGTAATTGGTTCTCTTTTCGCCATTCTCCCGTTCCACGTTTTCTCCGTGCAATTAATATCAATGTAAAAATGCAATAATTTTGTATGTAGTTATTGTAATATCTCAATTTTTTTTAACCATTTTTCAACTTCTGATTTTGCTAATTTTGCCCTACCTTCAAGAATAGCAATACCTTCAAGTATGGTCGCATCCGGTACAAGTTTTGCCATATCAGTGAAAAGATTTGCTTTCCCTCCGCCACCATGAGTGCAAAATGGAATGATAGTTTTACCAGAAAAATCGTAATCTGTTAATAATGTGGCAATAGGAGGAGCTATTGAACTCCACCAATTAGGCGAACCAATAAAAATCGTATCATAATCTTCGATATCTATTGAAAAATCAACTAATTCCGGTTTGAAACCATCTTTAATTTCTTGTTTTGCTTGTTCCGTACATTTTTTAAATTCTTCCGGGTATGGCGTAACAGGATTGATTTCTAATATATCGCAACCTAGAATTTCTTGTATATAATTAGCAATGTATTGTGTATGCCCTGACCACGTATAATAAACTATTAATATTTTATTAGTTTTTTGATTCGTAATTTCTTGAGCTTTTAAGTTGTTAGATAAACAAAAGAAAAAAATTACAACTAAAAATATGACACTTGTTTTTTTGCTTACGTGAGGTTTAAGGACATTCATAATTTAATAATTTTAATATTTTACAAATATATAACAAATTATTATTTATTTCAACTTTTTGGAGATTTATTTTATTCTAAATTATTTAATATTGGAATCCATGAGGAATAATTAAACAAAGATTAATGACCAATTTTAATTTCTTTTGCATTAGATTTCGTTGCGACATCATCTTTACCAAGATAAGCCTTCTACACAACATAAGTAAATATTTTTTTATTATTTGTATAAAAAATAGAACACGGCAAATTGTTTGCTATTTTTTTAATTTCGTATTTGTAAGAGTCTATCGTATTTTTCATAATATCATTTCTCAATAATTTTAAATTCAACTCTCCTATTTATTTGACGTCCTTCGTCGGTTTCGTTTGTAGCAATAGGTTGTTCAAATCCGTAACCTTCGTATGAAAGTCTATCTTTAGAAATTTCTTTCTCTATCAAATAATTAACAATAGTTTTTGCTCTTTCATAGGACAGATTTTTGTTATATTCGGCAGAACCTTTGTTATCAGTATGACCGGAAATTTCTATTTTCATCTTCGGATATTTATTTAAAATATCAATCACATTATTAAGCTCTACAAAAGATTCGGATCGTAAAGTTGCTTTATCATAATCAAAGAAAATATTTTTCAACGTAATTGTTGTACCGACTTCAATTCTATTTAGCTCAATATCAATTACAAATTCTTGATAATCGGCTGTATCAGGTAAGTTAAAATTTTCCGAATGAAACAAATAACCTTCTTTATTAACGTTTATTCCATAATTTCTTCCGGAAGGTAAATTAACAATATATTTTCCTGATTGACTGTTAGTTAGGAACGTTGCTACAGATTCTTTTTTCACTAAATCCATAATATCAATATTAGCTTCGAGCGGTAATTTTGTATTTGCATCGGTAACTGTTCCTTTTATTAAAGTTACTAAAACTCTTTCATGTACAATAGAAACAGGAGTGGAATCTTTTGTAATTTTTTTTTCTTCAGGAAAATTAATTTCGTATAAATCGTAATCTCCATATCCTTCGGGACGAACAGAAGAAAAATATGCTTTTTTCCCACTTGCAGTTGTAACAAAAAATACATCATCATCAGGAGTATTGATTGGAAAACCTAAATTTATAGGCGTTTGCCATTCGCCGTTTTCATCTCGAGTAGTTTTAAAAATATCAAATCCACCCATTGAATTATGCCCTTGCGAACTAAAATATATCGTTCTTCCGTCAGGATGTACGAAAAAATCAATTTCATCATATTTTGTATTAATCTTATTTCCAAGATTTTTTGCTTCAGACCAATTTCCATCTTTATCTATAGTTGAATAAAAAATATCTTTTCCACCTATCGACAAATCCGGTCTGTTGGAAATAAAATACAAAATTTTATTATCATAAGAAAGACAGGCTTTAGATTCGTGGTATTTTGTATTAATTTTTTCTGAAAGTGGTTCTGGTTTTAGCCAACGAGAACCTTTTAATTTTGAAACATAAATATCTCCTCCATTATTGGCAACATAAATGAAAAGTTGAGAACCATCCGGCGATAAACCGACTATTGCGTCGTGGTCTCTTGTGTTCAAAGGAGTTCCCAAATTTTTAGCTTTTGACCAGCTATCATTATACAAATTTGTTTCATAAATATCTTCATAATAAAGTCTATCTTCTGCAAAAGCTCCTCCGGTACCTTTTCTTCTTGAAGTGAAATATATTTTTGAACCATCTGATACTACACATGGAGCATATTCTTTAAATGAAGAATTTACATTTTCACCTAAATTTTTTATAATAACATTCAACGTGTCTTTTAATAGTATTTTTCCATTTTCACATTCTTCAATATTTCTGAGAACACTATTTTTATCATCATTTTTGGGTTTCTTGACGAAAGGAGATAAATAAATTTTATAATATGTTATTGCTTCTTCAAATTTACTATTCAAATGATAACTTCTACCTAAATAATAATTGATATTTTTATAATCGGGTATACTGATATTTGGATTAAGTTTGAATGCTTTTTCAAAATATTCTAAAGATTTGAATTTTTGAGTCGATTTAAAGTAACAATAACCAATATCAAAGTTTAAAATAGAATTATTGGGATTGAAATTATAGGCTTTTAATAATAATTTTAATGCCTCATCATAATCTTTCTGAATAATTTTGATTTCTCCGTTTTTTATTTGTGTTTTTGCAATTTCTAATTCTTTGTTTCGATTTGGAAATTCTTTTTTAGTAAAAGCAATGTCTCTTGTTTGTGCAAAAACACTTATATTTGTTAATAAAAATATAATAAGAAACAAATTTTTTTTCATTATTGAAATTTAATTGACAAAATTACTGTTTTTTCAATTAATAATAAAAAAAAAGTATAATGCTAATAGAAATATTTTTTTGAATATTTACACTTTTTTTGTAATTTTGCAAAGAATAATAAATTCTATGAGGTTAAACATCAAAAATACCAAATTAAATATTCCTGCAATAATCGTCAAGTTTTTCCCATATTTAATATTTATGACTATTGCGATTCTTTGTTTAAATAATTGTTTTTTTCACGATACAATACAACTCTCTTCAAAACACGCTACTTGGTATTATGATAATAATTTTAGCCATTTTTTACTTCCAAACGAAATTGATAGCGGACATCCCCCTTTGAATGGAATTATGTTGGCTACATTATGGAAGATTTTCGGAAGATCGCTTTGGGTTGGACATGCGTTTATTGCCATTTGGACATTAATTTTAATTTTTCAGATTCAAAAAGTTTGTTCACATTTTTTTTCAGAAAATATTTCCTCTTATATTGCTCTCGCTGTTCTAATGGATGCAACGTTATTAGCACAATCTTCTTTGGTTTCACCTGATATTATTTTAATGACGGCTTTTTTTACAAGCATAAGAGCAATTTTTGAAAATAAAAAATGGTTATTATCAATTGCTATAATATTTTTATCTTTGATAAGTATGCGAGGAATGATGTGTACAGCTGCAATATTCTGTTTCGATTTTTTTTATCAATACAAAATTGATAAAAAACTATCTATTAAGAAGGTCGTATCTATGGGATTGCCATTTTTACCGGGAGTAATCGCTGCATTCGCATTTCTATGCTTTCATTATTATAAACTAGGCTGGATAGGCTACCACGCAAATATGCCTTGGGCAGAAGCTTTTGCAAAAATTACGTCATTTAAAGAATTTGTTATACATGTAGTTGTTATGGTCTGGCGTTTAATCGATTTTGGACGAATAGTCATTTGGGGCTTATTATTTTTTTCTATTTTTTTCTTTTTTAAAAATAAAATAAAATTCACCTTTTCTTTAAAACAAATAAGCATTATTGTATTACTTATCATAATGTTACTTATTTCTTCTTATTCATTTTTATTTCATAAATGCTTAGCTGGTACACGATATTTATTACCTCATTATACACTGTCTACAATAATAGCTTTCATTTTACTTGATAAATTTTGTAGTCATAAAAAAATAAAAATTGTGGCAATAATTGTGTCTCTTATCTTGCTTTCAGGTAATTTTGTCAAATACCCTGAAAAAATTAGTACCAGCTGGGATTCAACTCTTTCGCATCTTACTTTTTATAAATTAAGGGAGCAAATGTTAGGATATATTATTGAGAATAATATTCCTCCAGAAAAAATATCAGCAGGATTAAATATGGAAGGAAATCAAAATAATATTGATTTGACTTCACCCAAAAACATGATTATCAATAACTTTGATAATTTTTTAAGCCCAGAATATATTTTGTACTCTAATATTTTTAACTATGACGACGCTCTCATTGATAAACTTCACAATAGTAACGATTATTTACCACTAAAACGGGTTGAAAAAGGATATATCTTTATAGTTCTTTATAAAAAAAGAATATAGACTGCTTCGTTGATAGAGCTAATAATATAGACCGTTGCATTGTTAGACCGCTTCCCTGTTAAATTTTAATTTTATTATTTTGTTTTTTTCTAAAAACGTATTTGCTTTGCAGAAAATTTATTATATGAAACTTAAAGGAAAAATTTTTGAAAT
>JAITXI010000079.1 GCA_031284905.1 Bacteroidales bacterium | reverse complement strand
GATTATCTTCACTTTTTGTGTTTTCTGCAATTCGGGTATTTCCTTCTCCAATATGTTTCACCCAATCATTTCTTGCATGTTTATCAAAGCTATCTTCTATTAAATAAGATTGCATATATCCAATTAAAATATTGTTATCCGTTGAAGCTATAATATTATCATAAGAGAAAATATAATTAATGTCATTAAAAAAACTATTTCCAATAATGATTTTTTTTGTTCTATTAGAATAAAGTCCCTTGTAAACAAGATGCTCAATAGAATATTGAAAATATAGGTAATCTTCTGTTGGAACATAATTACCCGGAAATATTGCATATTGATTGGTATCCATCATTTTCAATAATTTTTTTTCATTTTCTTTAAGAAGATAATCGTCTGGTAATTTTTTTTTCTGAAAATCCATTATAAATTCTACAGATATATGGTGATCTGCATTTATCGAATATATAGTATCGTTAAAAGGTGGATGATAATATATCTTGTCTTTATACGGAAAAAAATTATTTTCTTCTATAAAGCTGATATATTTGTTTTTCGGACGATAAAATCCACTATTACTTAACACAAATGAGGAATCACTTTCAAAAATAGATTTATTTACAATGGATTGCAAGTGATCGTTATCGGCATCCAAAGACTGAAATACGTAATGATTTGGAGAAAAACAAGAAAACTTTAAAAACAGAAATGGTAATTTTTTGTCATATTTAAAAGCTCCATCCAGATCATAAAATTTTAAATCGGATTTAAATTGATCATATACAATAATTTCATTATCAGACACAATAAAATCAGTAGGCTCAATATACTCTTTTGGTCCTTCTCCATGCTTTCCGATTATAGACAAAAAATTTCCATTATAAGAAAATTTCTTGATAGATTTGGTTTTATATCTGTCCAAAACATAAATGCAACTATCACTAATCAATATTTTATTAATATTGCCAATAATAGCATCCTCCTCATTGCTCAATCTGACAAAAGTAACGGTATCAAATATGGCTGAAAGATTTAGATTTTGATTTCCGTTGAAATTCTCAATCAATATATTTTGAGGATTAGCATCTGACAAAGTGAATGTTTTTATGTTAGATTCAAATTCAACCGAATTAATATCTTTGAATTTAATTACTTCTTTTTTTGACGTGTTGTTGTTACAAGAAATAAATAATATAAATAGTAGTAAGTAAATCTGTACAATAATATAGAATTTGTGTTTCATGTGTTTTTATTTTTACACGACGTAGCGAAGACGCTACGCCGAACGAGAAGTGATTCTTTCACCTTAATTTACTATTGTTTTAAATAATATTTCACTATTATTGGATTATCATCTTCTTGTATCTTAGGTAATTGTATCTTGCCTTCTTCCGTTAAATAATTTATATCTATGGCTGAATTTATATGAGAAGCAACTGTTATACAATACAATGCCTCATTAGTCGCAAAGTTAAACATAGTAATGATAAGATCATTGGAAAATTTATTTCCAGTTATTATTTGTTTAGTTTTTTTATCATAGATTGAAAAATAAATCTTTTTATTCCACATACTTAATATATAATAAGCTTTTTCATTTTGAGTTATTTTTAAGGGGAAAGCATATTTATTTTCTTCAAAAATTGTAGGGCCACTTTCTTTAATGTTGTAGTTTTTCCCAATTTCTTCTGTTAATGTTTTATTCCCATAATCAATCATAACAGGAAGTAAAGATAATGTTTTCGGATTAATTTGATAGATAGTATTTGAAATAGAAGCAGAATTAAAAAAAATTACGTCATTTATTTTTGAAAAAGGAGCAGCGTTTAACTTTAAAAAATCCATTATCTTTGGAAGTGATATTGTTTTTATAATTTTTTCTTTAGATTTGGAATAAAAATATAACATTTCGTTTTCGTCAGTGTAATTATAAAGAGCATAAATATCATGACTAATAGGCATAAAAAATTGGATGGCTCCAAATTTCTCTTTATCATTTATTTTTATGCGTTTGATAAAATTCATATTTTCATCATACACTTGAATGACTCCCATTGGATCTAAAAATTCATAGGTAGAATCAAATGTGTTATACACAAAATCAAAACACACCGAATATTCTTCAGGTCCTTCCCCTTTTTTATTTAATGAATTAAATAAAAAACGCCCTTGTTTGTCAAAACAAAAAATGCCACCTTGTTTGTAATCAAATATCATGTAGCTCTGCTTATTTTCATTCAATATTAATTTTTCACAATTAGCAATTAGAGAATTTTCATTGCTTGCTAAAGGAATTATCTCTATTTTTGAAAAATACGCATCAAAATCTAAAGTAGATGCATGCTCAAAATCTATCAATACAGAATCAATTCCTTCAACAACATCCTTTTGATTCTTACATCCCCCAAAACTAAATAACAAAATACCTATTATTAAAACTGTTTTTTTCATACATCAATAATTTATTTTAGAAATAGCATGAAACCTTGTTCGGCGTAGCGTCTTCGCTACGTCGAGCTAAATTCCGTTTCGAATTTGCATCTTTACAGTTTATACTTACCGTTTCTTGATCGGAATGTATTTCTGTTCGTCCAGGATATTTCGGTAAGCCGGGCGGATGATTCG
>JAITXI010000163.1 GCA_031284905.1 Bacteroidales bacterium | reverse complement strand
TCAGTTGAATACATAGATAACAAAAATTGATTATCACTTTGTTTTTCAATACTGGAAATACAAAAAATATCAAGCGCACCACCGTCATTTCGTTTAACACCACATATGTATTCTTTATCACCTATTTTTTCTGTCGTTTTAATAATACGGCAAGCACACCCGCAACAATCACACCACCACCGGCGGCAATTAGCGGCCACCATAACGGAAAAGTTTTGTTGTTTTCCGGCACAAGAGGTTTGTCGGGTTCTATTGTTGGCTCTGTAATTTGGGGGGTGACCTTGAGTTTTGTTTTGCATAACGTTCCGGCTTTACGACGTTTTTTTGCCCCAAAACCCCAAGTGTTTTTTGCCGCGGACGGTGGAAAATATACGATTAGGCGGGTTAATTTTTTACAAAATTTACTCACCAATATCGCCAAACAACCAACCGTTTTCTGTCTTTATATTTATTTCTGCAATGCAGGTGTCGTTGTATTTGTTGCCTTTGTAAATGTCGGCAACCAGCAAAAACAATCTCGAAGCATCATAATATTCATTTTGACCAGCTTGGTAGGTAAATGGTATACCCGGTTCTATTGTTTGTATAGTGTATGTGAGTTTTTCTGGTAGAGAAATTACAGAAAATTCATTTAAAGAAAGATCCATCATAGTATTGCGAACATTTTTCCACCATTTCTCAACACCGGATAATTGATAGAATTTTGTATTATAAGCAATTTCTTTTACACGATTATTGCTATAATAGAGCGAATTGTTTTGTGCATATCCATTTATTATCGCAAATGCTGTTGTTGAGAACAAAGCTTTTTCTTCGCGGGTAAAGAAATCTATATACATAAAATCATTTTCTGCATTTTCTACATAACTCGTTGAAGGATTATTGTCAAAAGCATTTTGCAAAGAATATTTAAGCGGAACATTATTATCAAGCAGACAATCAGAAGCTCTAATCATTATATTACCATCAGGAATCATAGCATCAGGAGAAAACGAAATATTACAATAAACAATTTTTGTCGAGCTATCAATTGTGTTGTTTTTTAGTGAATGAAAATATGCCATATTCTTACCATAAGATTGTTCTTTTCTTTTTGCTGTAAACTTACCACTATCATCTATACTTGTAGACACAGTTGTTATTAAAATACCACTTACAATATTATTGCTTTCAAGTACATCAATACTTTCATAAATAACACATAACTCATAAGAGTCAAGCTCATTAAATTCCATCTGCTTGTTAATATTATACGCGCCTGTGGCAATCTTAATGTTTTTATATACAAGCATTTGTTCAAATTTACAATCGCGCGATGCATAATCTATGTCTTCAGAGTTTGAGAAAATAACCCTGTAGAATATTTCGTTTCCAACAATTTCTTGATAAATTTGAATGTTAATTATTTGATTTAAACTATGATCGCTATTGAATATGTTTTTATTTTTTTGTAAATCCATGATTCTCATATCTATAATACTTTTATTTGACAATAAAAATTTTTGTTCTTCATCCTTTGTAAGTTTTACAATATTCTGCCAGCTATTCGGCATTACACTTTTCAGTTCCTGCGCCTCAGCAAAGAGCGAGAATGATATTAACAAAAAAGCAACTGTAAATACTAATGTTTTTATACGCATTGTTTCTCCAAAAGTTTACATTATCCCCTAAATTTATTCAATCCCCGCGCCACATAAAACGTTTGTTAGGCGATTTAAAAGCGCTGTTACGAAGCCGTGTGCCATGGACGGAACACAGCTTCTTTATTAATTAATCATTATAAAATTCGATTAATCCAGCCATTATAAACAACTCTTTAATAATATCATTTAATTCTTTTAAACCCCTTTCACTTTCATTATAGCTTGGGCTCCACAAACTTACAGTTAGATTATTCATAAAACCACCAAATTTTAGATCGACACTATAACCATCAAGTCCGTCAAAATCTACGTTTTTTATTAAAATATCTTTATAATCTATTTTTGAAATTTTATTGTATATAGATTCAAAGTAGTTTTTATCAATGATGAATATATTATCTGTACGAGAGTATTCAAACCCTGTTTCCCCTTGCATAGGTTCTGTTTTTACTTCCATCTCATATCTTTCTTCAGAATGATTATATTCCATTTTTATACTCATGTGATGATATGGTATTCTTAATCCAAAATAATAATTTATTTCTATCATACTTTGCTGAATATTTTGCGAGTATAAAGATAAGACAGAAAATAAATATATACATACGAAAAATAATTTATTCATAAAACTTCAAATCCTTTCATAAAATTATGATTTCTTTTCGCGCCCCACGAATGCCGCGCGGGCTACTGCCCACGCCGCGTAAAGCGATTGTTGGGCGATGCGTCAAGCCAGTGTCGAAGTCATGCGCCATGAACGGCGCATGGCGCTACTATATTTATGAATATGGTTATATATAAATATTTTCTGGTAGGATCTCATCGGTTTTTATTATTTTAAAACCATATTTTTCACCGATTTTTTTTGCTTCATTATTAACAAATTCTATGGCCTTTATTTTTTCCATATCCTTTGTTTGCTCATATAATTTCATACGAATACTTTCAAGTTGATCTTCAAAATCAGTCATAACTTACTACCTCCATCGGGGTGCAAATGAATGGGTTACTAAATCCTTTAATTTTGTGTATTACTTCTGTTGATGCTTTTGTTTTTAATTTATTTATATGCTTAAAATTTAGGCTAACAATACAATCCATATTGTGTATTGCTGCCATAGCAATATGTGCTCCGTCAATTCTTGATTTTTTGGGAAGTATTTCCAACTCAATATATAAATCTGCTAATTCAAATGCTCTTGAATCATATTCCAATACAGTTATACCATAGTCTTTGATTAAGTTTAACATTTTGCTTCTTTTGGGTTCATTTGCTTCTTCTAATTCTTGAACAACATAGGCGGAAGTGAATCCGTTAATTTTTTTTAATCGTATATTTTCAAAAAGGTCCTTTGTTTCCTTGCAATACTCACGATTTTCGTCAACAAACCGATTGAAAATGGTTGTTTCTAGATATATTCTCAACATACAAGAACAATATAATATTTCCCCAAAAAAATCAAGCGCCTATGAAAACTATTTTAATAAAATCCTCAAATTTTGTTATTCGCGCCGCACGAATGCCACGCGTTCTTTCCGAATATTCCAGCGGTTTTATTTCCCCTAACGTTCCGGCTTTACGACGTTTTTTTGCCTCCAAAACCCCAAGTGTTTTTTGCCGCGGACGGCGGAAAATATACGCATATATGTTGTTTATCTCCATTCATCTGCTTTTGTTCCACCAATAAAATCTCCCCAGTTTTCTTTAAAAGTAATATCTTCATAATATGTATAATCAGTGTCTGTTGGTTTATTTATTGGGAATGTGTGACCGCCTTCTTCTTTTTCAAAAATCCATGTGTCATTATT
>JAITXI010000046.1 GCA_031284905.1 Bacteroidales bacterium | reverse complement strand
TTGACTTTCTTTTCTACCTTTAGCTAATTCCCCAAAATATCCATAACTTCCTGCTACACAATAATATACCAAAAAAATTGATACTATAATCCCTAGTACAATCAATATTGATTTCTTTTGTTTTCGCATAAATGATATTATTTTTGAATTAAATTGGTAAAAATATTTTATTCTCATAAATTTATCTTAAAAAAATTTGTACAAATGTAAAATGAAAAAAAATAATTACCAAACATATTTTATAAATTTTGTTTATTGGACTTTTTTTGTGTTTTTTTTGAGAAAATCTTTGTTTATAATAACAAAAATGTATGTGCTGCAATTAAATTTTTTTTTGAAAATTCCATATTTTTCAATACTTTTGTAACTTAATGAAAAAGATACTTTTAATATTATTTTTTATTTCAATGACAACAATAATGTTGGCTCAAACTGATGCACGTAGCGAAGGTCAGACACGACATTTGAGTAAATGGGATAAAAAATTTGGCGAAGTAAAATATAAAAATAATGTTTATAAAAAAGGAAGCAATTGGTTTAGTTTTGGTTTAGGTGGTGGTTATCATATTGGAAGCGATTCTTGGAATCAATCTTTTGCGTTAGCTTATCATTATAGATTTAGAGGCGTTTATTTTAATGCCGGTTGGCATTATTCAACTTCTAAATTGATAGGTGTTCAGAATCATAAGTTAAGAATTTTACATCAAATGGAATTTCTCAATGATTTTCATCTCGGAGCAGGATTAAGAACTGAAGGACGTTGGCATAATATCGGATTTTTTATTGGTCCTTCTTGTGCTACAACATTAATCCCAAATTCAGAAAATTCTGCAGTATCAACTTTTCATACACAATTAGGAGCTTATGTGGAAACTGAATTTATTTTTAAATATCTTTATGACATGGGAATAGGAGTTTCATTATTTGGCAGTTTCAATAAGCGATATCAAGTTGCAGGCTTACAACTAACATTTTATTTTTCAAATGCATTTATTACAAAACAATAATTATATATGAATGAAGTAAAAAATTATATCGAAAGAAACAAACAAAAATTTTTAGATGAACTTTTCAGTTTAATTAAAATTCCATCAGTAAGTACAAAACCCGGTTATGAAAAAGATATTCGAGATTGTGCTAATCAATATGTTAAATTATTGCAAGAAGCAGGAGTTGATAAAACTAAAATTTTTGAAACAGCTGGAAATCCAATAATATTTGCTGAAAAAATTATTAATAAAAATCTTCCAACTGCAATAATTTATGCACATTACGATGTTCAAGATGTTGAAAATCAAGAATGGAAAGTTACAAAGCCATTTGAACCAATAAATAAAGACGGGAAAATTTATGCTCGTGGTGCAGATGATGATAAAGGTCAAGGGTTTATGCACGTAAAAGCCTTTGAATATATGGTAAAACACGACAAATTATCATGTAATGTCAAATTTGTTATTGAAGGCGAAGAAGAAATAACTTCTCCAAATTTTGGGAAATGGTGTACAGAAAATAAATCGCTTTTAAAAGGAGATTTTGTAATGGTTTCCGATACAAAAATGATAGATTCGGATACTCCTTGTATAATGACGGGCTTACGAGGAATTGTTGGTTGGGAACTTATTGTTGAAGGTCCGAAACAAGATGTTCACAGTGGGCATTATGGTGGTGCAATCCTTAATCCACTTAATGTTCTGTGCGAAATAATAGCAAAATTAAAAGATGAAACCGGAAAAATAACAATTCCGAATTTTTATGATGATGTTTTAGAATTATCAGAAGAAGAACGAAAATCAATTCAAGAAAATCCATTTGATGAAAAAAAATTAAAAGGAGACCTCGGAATAATAGATTTTCAAGGAGAAATTGGATATAAAACTATTGAGCATATTGGTATTCGTCCAAGTTTTGATGTTTTAAAACTTGAAGGTGGTTCTGATAGAAATTGTGTCCATTCAATTGCCAAAGCAAAATTATCTTCTCGCTTAGTTCCAAATCAAAATTATAAAAAAATCGGAGAATCTTTACAAAAATATGTGGAAAAAATTGCTCCAAAAAATATTAAAGTTACCACAAATATTCTAAATGGAGATAATCCATATTCTTGTTCGATGGATATGTCTGTTTATAAAGTTGCTGAAAATGCTTTTAAAAGTGTTTATAACAAAAAACCATTTCCGGTTAAAAATGGGGGAAGTATTGGGGCAATTACGCTTCTTGAAGAATCCTTAAATATAAAATCTTTAATTATTGGTTTTGGTTTAAATGAAGACCATATTCATGGAGAAGATGAAAGCTACCCACTGAAAAATTTTTATAATGGAATAGAAACTATTATTATGTTTTATAAATTTTTTAATGACTATTACAAAGCATAATTTCTATTGATAAATAAATTTTGTCTAAAAATATTTAACATTGTGTGAAATTCAAAAATTTCATGTAAATTTGTAATAAATTAAAATATTATCAATGAAAAACTACTGCCTTGATTTTCTATGTTAAAGAAAGTACACATAATGTTATTTATGTTTTTTATTGTTCTTTTTGCAGAATTTTTGAAAGGACAATCGGTTGGTTTGGTTTTAAGTGGTGGAGGGGCAAAAGGATTAGTTCATATTGGAGTAATTAAAGCACTTGAAGAAAATAACATTCCAATTGATTATATTGTAGGAACTTCAATGGGAGCAATAGTTGGCGGGCTTTATGCTTCAGGATATACTCCTGATGAAATCGCAAAAGAATTAGCCTCAAAAGATTTTTATTCGTTTTATAAAGGAGTAATTCCTGACAAATATTTTTATTATTATAAAAAACCTGTAGAAGATGCGACAAATATAAAAATAAAAATTAAGAGAAACGGATGGAAATTTAAAGTTCAATTGCCAACAAATTATATTTCGCAAATATCAATGGATTTTGGTGTTTGCAAATATTTTTCATCAGCTACAGCTGCTGCAAATGGTGATTTTAATAATTTATTTGTTCCTTTTCGTTGCGTGGCTTCAGATATTTATCACAATAAAGAAATTGTTTTTTCAAAAGGAGATTTAGAATCAGCAATAAGGGCTTCTTCGGCTTTTCCGCTTGTTTTTAAACCAATAGAAATCGACAGCGTTTTATATTTTGATGGAGGAATTTATAATAATTTTCCAATTGATGTAATGAGAAGAGAATTTAAACCCGATTATACAATTGGTGTTAATGTAACATCTTTAGGGAAGAGACCAACAGAAGACGAGCTCTTTCCTCAAGTTACAAGTTTAGTTATGGAAGGAAGTCAAAAACGACAAGTTCCTGAAAATGAAGGAATTACGCTGAAAATTAATTTGTCAAATATTGGATTATTAGATTTTCAAAAAGTTGATGAATTAGTAGAACTCGGATATAATTATTGTAAGAATTTCATTGATAGTATTAAAAAAGAAGTACTATTTTACGAACAAATTGATAGCCTTGAATTAAGACGAAAAAATTTCAAATCATCTTTACCAAGCTATACATTTAATAAAATAGAAATTAATGGGATGGATAATAAAACTAAACATTATGTTGAAAAAAACTTTTCATTAAATAAAGATTCAATTAGTATAAAAGACCTCGAAAAACAATACTATAAAGTTGTTTCAGATGTGCAAATAGATTATGCTACACCAAAATTTTCATATCAAGATTCTATTAAAAAATTTACTACTTCTTTTAAAATTAAACAAGATGTTCCTATAGATTTTTTATTAGGCACAGCAATTTCGTCTTCGGGTGTAAATCAAGGTTTTATTGGTTTAAATTATAGATTTTTAAATGAATTTTCTTTACTGTTAAATGCAAACGTTTATTTTGGACAGTTACATTCTTCTGTTCATGTTTCCGGACGATTTGATTTTCCTTTTAAAATTCCGCTATCTGTTGATTTACAAATAAATAACAACAAATTTAATTTCTATAGAGGTGATAATACATTGTTGTTCTTTAATAGTCAGTCTCCTATCGTAAGTAAATTAGATAGAAATTATCGAATTGATTTTTTTTCTCCACTTACCCGTTTGTCGATTATCAAATTAGGATATGCCGGAGCTATGCAAACCTATAATTATTTTCAATCCGAAATTCCACAAATAGGGGAAAAAACAGATATTACAAAATTTGATTATCATACATTCCAATTAAGTTATGTAAGTAATAATACAAATTTTTTACATTATCCCAATCAAGGAAGAAATAGTTTTATTTCTTTAAGATATGTTATTGGGAAAGACACTTATATTCCGAGTGATGTAGATGAAAATCATATCATAACAAGAGAAAATCTTCAATGGTTTGAAATTTCAGCTTTTAATGAATCATATTATAAAATTATCAAATATCTATCATTCGGAATTTACGGAAAATTAGTTTATACTAACAAGCCGTTTTTTTCAAACTATACATCTTCTGTTTTATCATTACCTCTTTGCACTCCTGTTATTCATAGTTTAACAATTTTCACTAACAATTATCGAGCTAATACATATTTGTGTTTGGGATTAAGTCCAATTATTACATTTACAGATAGAATTAATTTACGTTTAGAAACTTATGCTTTTGCTCCTTATCAAAAAATTTTAAAAACAGAAACTTCAGATGGAAGTATTATTAAACCATATTTCAGTGAAAACTTCAGATATATAGATTATATTTTTTCTATTAATTTAGTTTATAATTCACCAATTGGACCGCTTTCTATAAGTGTGAACCATTATACGGCAGAAAAATTAAAAACTTATGTTATGTTCCATTTTGGATATTATATTTTTAATAAAACCGGTATGGATATTTAAATTTTATTTTTCATTCGTTAAAAAATAGTAACTGCCCGCTATAAATTTGGGAGTAAATTTTTATCCGCTTGTGTGTAAATTGGAAATTTTTATGTAACTTTGCAAAAAATAATAAAATGGAATATAATTTCAATGAAATTGAAAAAAAATGGAAACAATATTGGTCAGAAAACAAAACATACTTAACAGAAATTGATAAAAATAAGCCAAAATTTTATGTTTTAGATATGTTTCCATATCCATCGGGAGCAGGTTTGCATGTTGGACATCCTTTAGGATATATTGCATCTGATATTTATGCAAGATATAAAAAAATGAAAGGTTTTAATGTATTGCATCCAATGGGTTATGATGCTTTTGGACTTCCAGCCGAACAATATGCAATTCAAACCGGACAACACCCTGCAATTACTACGGAAACAAATATTAATCGCTATCGCGAACAACTAGATAAAATTGGTTTTTCTTTTGATTGGGATAAAGAAGTTCGTACTTGTAATCCTAAATATTATAAATGGACTCAATGGGCTTTTATTCAGATGTTTAATTCATATTATTGTAATCAAGCTCAACAAGCACGTTCGATACAAGAATTAGTTGAAGTCTTTTCAGAGCAAGGAACAGCAAATTTAGATTTAGCTTGTAGTAAAAAAATGGAATTTTCTGCTGAACAATGGAACAAAAAAACTGAAAATGAAAAACAAGAAATTCTGATGAATTATCGTATTGCGTTTTTGTCGGATACAATGGTAAATTGGTGTGCTAAATTAGGAACTGTTTTAGCAAACGATGAAGTAAGCGAAGGACTTTCAGTTCGTGGCGGTTTTCCTGTAGAACAAAAAATAATGCGACAGTGGAGTTTGAGAGTTTCTGCTTATGCCCAACGATTATTAGACGGTTTGGAAAAATTAGAATGGAGCGAAAGTTTGAAAGAAACACAAAAAAATTGGATTGGACGTTCGGAAGGAGCAGAAATGTTATTCAATATTGCAAATAGTGAACTGAAATTAGAAATTTTCACAACACGAGCAGATACAATTTTTGGCGTAACTTTTATGGTATTAGCCCCTGAAAGTAAATACGTTGAACAAGTTGTTACTCCGGAACAAAAAATAGCAGTTCAAAATTATTTAGACGCAACAAAAAAACGAACCGAACGAGAAAGAATTGCCGACCGAAAAGTAAGCGGAGTTTTTTCAGGTTCTTATGCTGTTAATCCGGCTAATGAAAAAGAAATTCCAATTTGGATAAGTGATTATGTATTATCCGGTTACGGAACGGGAGCAATTATGGCTGTTCCTGCTCATGACAGTCGTGACTATGCTTTTGCAAAACATTTTAATTTACCAATTATTCCTTTAATTAAAGGTGCAGATGTTGCCGAAGAAAGTTTTGATGCAAAAGAAGGAATTATGATAAATTCGGATTTCCTAAATGGATTAACTGTTAAAGAAGCTATCCGGAAAGCTAAAGAATACATTGAAAAAAATAAATTAGGAAAAGTAAAAGTAAATTATCGTTTACGAGATGCTATTTTCAGCCGTCAACGCTATTGGGGAGAACCATTTCCAATTTATTATAAAGATGGAATGCCTCATACTGTGGATGAAAAAGATTTGCCTGTTGAATTGCCGGAAATAGATAAATTTTTGCCCACCGAAATAGGCGAACCTCCTTTGGGAAGAGCTAAAAATTGGGTGTACACACCATCTGAACTTTGATTTAAGAGTGATTTTTGTTATGAATCTTAAATAAATTATGACAACAGAAATTCAAACCATAGAATGCCACCCACTTACGCCATTTCTTCCTAACGTTGCACGACTGTTGATGTTGGGCAGTTTTCCTCCACCGCAAAAGCGTTGGTCGATGGATTTTTATTATCCAAATCTTAACAACGATATGTGGCGTGTTATGGGTTTGATTTTTTTCGGTGATAAAAATTATTTTGTTGACAACGCACACAAGTCTTTTCGCAAAGAAAGAATTATCGACTTTTTGACCGAAAAGGGAATTGCTTTGTTTGATACAGCCAACGTTGTACGCCGCCTGAAAGACAATGCCGCCGACAAATTTCTCGAAATTGTAGAAGCAACGGATATTAGTGAATTGTTGCGACAACTTTCTAATTGTCAAACAATTGCTGTTACCGGACAAAAAGCGATGAATACGCTATGTACACAACTATCTGTAAAAGAACCGGCTGTAGGTAAGAGCGTCGAATTTATGTTTGACAATTGCCCGATACGGCTGTTTCGTATGCCTTCAACTTCGCGTGCCTATCCATTGCCGTTGGAACGCAAAGCCGAAATGTACGAAACTATGTTGAAAATGATTGGAATTATTGAAAATTAAATACTAAAAAACTTATGAATTATTCACAAATAAAATTTTACGAATCGCTTACTGAGCAAGAACAGTTTGTTATAAAAGCACTTGCTTTGAATGCAAAAAATATTGATATTAACGATTTGCAGTATCTTTATGGAAGCAGATTATTAAAAAAAGACCCTGAAACTAATTTATATTTTGATAGATAAATTCAATATATCCGTCTGATTATGAGAGTAAAAAACAAAAAAATACAGAATTATTACTTAAAAGAAATAGTTGAAAACGATTGGTTTGTACGTACTTTAGATAGAAATATCTCAACGTTATACTATAACCGTTTACTTTTTTCTCAAGTCATTGCTATTTTGTTTTGTACAGAAACCAACCAAATTATTGTAAGGTATTCAGTTTTAAACGACAATAAACAACTTTTCGCAACAAAATACATGGCTTATATTCCTAGCGAAGAAGAATTACAAAAAGAAAAAGAACAACAAAAGAGAAATATATTTACGACAAAAAAATAAATAAAAATATGAATAATAACAAAAAAACAGAAGAAACCGAATTTCAATTAGAATTGAATACAATGCCCGGTTTTGCCGGCTCATCTGCGTATTATTTAAGATATGAAGACCCAAATAATGATAATGAATTAGTTTCAAAAGAAGCAAATGAATATTGGCGAAATGTCGATTTGTATTTCGGTGGAGCCGAACATGCTACCGGACACTTGATTTATAGCCGTTTTTGGAACAAATTTTTATTCGATTTAGGTTTAGTTTGTGAAGATGAACCTTTTAAAAAATTGATAAATCAAGGAATGATTCAAGGACGAAGTAATTTTGTTTATAGAATTAAAAATTCCAACAAATTTGTTTCTTATAATCTTAAAAATCAGTATGAAACGACAGAAATTCATGTAGACGTAAATATAGTTTCTAATGATATTTTAGATATAGAAGAATTTAAAAAATGGAGACCGGAATTTTCAGATGCCGAATTTATTCTTGAAAATGGAAAATATGTTTGTGGTTATGCTGTAGAAAAAATGTCAAAATCAATGTTTAACGTCGTTAATCCTGACGGTTTGGTTGAAAAATATGGAGCTGATACATTACGACTTTATGAAATGTTTCTTGGTCCGATTGAACAATCAAAACCTTGGGATACAAACGGAATTGAAGGTGTTGCAAGATTTTTGAAAAAATTTTGGCGACTTTATCATAATGAAAAAAATGAGTTTTTTGTTTCAGACGAAAAAGCCACTTCAGAAGAATTTAAAATCCTACATAATACTATAAAAAAAGTAACTGACGACATTGAACGTTTTTCTTTTAATACGGGTGTAAGTTCTTTGATGATTTGTACAAACGAACTTTCTAAATGTAATAAACGAGAAATTTTAGAGCCCCTTGTAATTTTGATTTCTCCTTATGCTCCTCATATTGCAGAAGAACTTTGGTCTTTATTCGGACATCAAGAAAGTATTACAAAAGCTGAATGGTGCAAATATGATGAAAAATATACTGCCGAAAATTCTTTCAATTATCCTATTTCATTTAACGGAAAGACTCGTTTCAATTTAGAATTTCCGCTTTCTTTAAATCCTAAAGAAATTGAAAAAAACGTACTTCAAAATGAAATGACAATCAAGTGGTTAGAAGGGAAAGAAATTGTTAAAATAATTGTCGTTCCTAAAAAAATTGTCAATATTGTAATAAAATAAAGTTTGGCATTATTTTTATACTGTTTAATATTTAAGACATATTAGAATGAAAAAAAATATTATTATATTTTTCTGTTTATTAGCTTATAACGTAATATCTCAAAATAATATTGGGGAATTATTAAATGAAAGTGAAAAATCGAACATTGTATTAACAATAAAAAACAATTCCGCTTCTTTAAAAAGTCTTGAATGTAGTTTTACGCAAGAAAAAACATCGACTTTAATTAATGAAACTACCGTTTTAAAAGGATTTATGTTTTATAAAAATCCAGCAAAATTGAGATGGGAATATTCCGAACCTGAAAAATTTGCTCTAATAATCAATAATAATAAAACAGTTTTAAAAAATGGCAAAAATGAAATTGTTAAATCAGATAAAATGCTGAAATATCTTGGAAATTTTATAATAAATGCGATTAATTCAAATTGTTTTTCTAACACAAAAAATTTTAATGCAGAATATTATAAAAAAGATAAAGAAAATCTTGTTATTGTAAAAATGATTCCCGTTTCTAAACAATTAAAACAAATGTTTTCTAATATTATTATTGAACTTGACAATAAAACTTTTCTTGCAAATAAAATTATTATGAACGAAGTCTCTGGCGATAACACAACTGTGATTATGATTAATAAAAAAATTAACTCTCAAATTGCCGATTCAAAATTTATCACTGATTAAATTATGAAATTATTAAATTCTTTTTTCAAAATTATAAATTTTTATTCTGAAAATATTCAATATTCTTTTATTTTGGAATTAAATCCCGAACATGAGATTTATAAAGCACATTTCCCAAATAATCCAATTACACCGGGAGTTTGTATTTTGCAAATTGTTAAAGAATGTTGTGCTATATATTTGTTTGAAAATAAAGAAATTCAAATAAATAAAATAAAAACTATAAAATTTTTAAATCCGATTAATCCTTTAGAAAATCCAATTATTTTTGTTAATATTCAGATAGAGCAAAATAAAGATTTTTGTGTAATTTCATTTGTATTTAATGATGGAAGTGTAAATAAAACTTTTACAAAAGCGAAAATTCAAGTTAAGATTTGAATACTATGAAATTTTAAGCTAAATTTATTATAGATAGTTATAGAAATGACTTTAGACTCAAATTATTTCTTTTGTAAACAAAATTAAAATAAATATTAGTTTCATAATCGAAATATTTCCGAACAATTTAAACTTTTAATAAAATGAAAAAACTCTATTCAATTCATCGAACAGAGTTTTTTCATTTTAAATTTTCTAAATTATTTATTTATAACAGAATTTATTTTTTCTGTCCATTTTTCAAGAAAAATAATTTCTTTTTTTGAACTTAATCCTAAATTTGCATAATAACATTCTAATTTTATTTTTGCACTGCTATTTTTTGGTATAAGAATGATATGTAAATCTTCATCAACATTATTTCTGTCTTTTGGAATATCATTATTACAAGACAGAACATTTTTTAATTCAAATAATTCAGGAGTTGTGTCTCCAAAATTATCTTTAAGATAGACAAGGATCTTATTTTCAACATCAATACCAATAAAAAAATTATTTATTTGTTCATATTCAGTAATATGTACTGACTTTTCTTTTAGTTTTTCACAGAGACTTATAAAATTTTTTTTAGATTTTCTTTTTCCGCTTGATGCTAATAACCACACTAAAACAATTACTCCTAAAGTAATTACTATACCTAATACTATACTTGATATTTCCATTTTTATTTTTATTTAAGGTTTTGTATTTTTTTTAATTTTCCAAATTATTTTTTTTATTTTAAAAACAATGGAATTTTAATAAAAATAATGAAATGGAATTGAAATTAAAAAGTCTCGAAAAACAGATTTGCTGTTAATATGAGACGAAAAATTATGATTTTTTGAATTAATTATTTTAGAAAAAATAACGTCAAAAGAAAAAACATTTTGACGATAATTTATTAATATATCAGGGATTGTAGGAGAAAAAGCATGATTTGTAATATTGCTTTTAGTAATAGAAGACATTACAACGTCTTGAATTTGAACGAAAAAGTATTCCGAATTTTTTTCTCTATTTGAAAATGATTGTGAATATACTGCGGTGTTTATATATATTGAATTACAATATATAAACATCAAAACAAATGCAACGGCTATATTACAAAATCTATTTTTCACAATATAATTGTGCAAAAGTAATATAATTTTTTTAAAATTAAAAATTAGCTACAAATTTTTTTTAAAAATCACTTAAAAAATCATATTTTTGTAAGAAAATAAAATATAAATGAAACAAGACGTAAAAATTTTATTATTTATAGCAATAATGTTGAATGGGTTGTTTTTGAATACAAACGCTCAAAAAAAAATTACAATGGAAGATATTTATCGTAAAGGTACATTCTCGCAAAGAACGATTTCGGGATTAGAATCATTAAAAGACGGAGAACATTATACAAGAGTTGAAAATTTTGGGAAAAATATCGTAAAATATAGTTATGAAACAGGAGAAAAAACAGAAAATTTATTTGTTTCTACAGAATCCGGTATTGAAAATTTTGATGCAATTGTAGAATATCAATTTAGTGAGGATGAATCGAAAATTTTGCTTGGAATTAACTATGAATCAATTTATAGGCATTCTTTTAAAGCCGAATATTATATTTATGATATAAAATCAAAAACATCAAAAAAATTATCTGAAAATGGAAAACAACAATTAGCTTCATTTTCTCCAAACGGTACAATGGTTTCATTTGTTAGAGATAATAATATTTTTGTGAAGAATATTATTAACGATGAAAACGAAATTCAACTTACAACTGATGGCAAATTTAATGAAATTATCAATGGTGCCCCCGATTGGGTTTATGAGGAAGAATTTAGTTTTTCAAAGGCTTACGAATGGTCGAATGATAGTAAAAAAATCATATTTTTAAAGTCAGACGAATCAAAAGTAAAAATGTATAGTCTTCAAACTTTCGGGAAATTGTATCCTGAAAATTATGACTATAAATATCCAAAAGCAGGCGAAGAAAATTCTAAAGTTTCTGTTCATATTGTTGATATAAATACAAAAAATATTATTGAAGCAAATATAGGTGATAAAAACGATATTTATATTCCTCGAATAATGTTTACACAAGCTGCAAATTTGGCTGCCGTTATAAAATTAAATCGTTTGCAAAATAAATATGAATTATTTTTGATAGATGCAAATTCAGGAAATTCTAATGTTATTTTAACAATTAACGATGAAAAATATATTGAAATAAATGACGATTTAAAATTTTTAAAAGATAATAAAAATTTTATTTTATCAAATGAAACATCAGGTTATCGTCATTTGTATTTATATGATATTAATGGAAAATTAATCCGTCAAATTACAAGGGGAGATTGGGAAGTTACAAATTTTTATGGAATTGATGAAAAAACAGAAACTCTATTCTTCCAGGCAGCAAAATCAACAGCAATAAATCGAGAAATTTTTTCTGTTAATATTAATGGAGAAAATCTTACAAATTTATCTGTAAAAATTGGGACAAACAATGCAGAATTTAGTTCAAATTTTAAATTTTTTATAAATAGATATACAGACGCAAATACACCTTTATTTATTACTTTAAATGACAATAAAGGAAAGATTATCAGAGAAATAGAAACAAATCAAAATCTAAATAAAAAAATTTCTACAGAAGGAGAATTTCCGTTTGCAAAAAAAGAATTTTTTAAAATTACAACCGAAGATGGAACCGAACTTAATGCTTGGATGATAAAACCGCTGGATTTTAAAAAATCAAAAAAATATCCGGTTTTAATGTATGTTTATGGAGGACCAGGAAATCAAACTGTTTTAAATGCTTGGGATAGAGATATGAGCTGGTGGCAAATGCTTACTCAAAAAGGATATATTATTGTTTCTGTAGATAATAGAGGTACCGGTTCGCGAGGAAAAGATTTTAAACAAACAACTTACAAACAATTGGGAAAATATGAAGTTCAAGACCAAATTTCTGTTGCAAAATTTCTCGGTACTCAAAAATATATTGATAAAGACAGAATTGGAATTTTTGGTTGGAGCTATGGTGGTTATATGTCAAGTTTGTGTATGACAATTGGTGCAGATTATTTTAAAGCCGGTATTGCAGTTGCTCCGGTTACGAATTGGAGATTTTATGATTCAATTTATACGGAACGTTATAACGGATTACCACAAGATAACAAGAGTGGATACGATGATAATTCGCCCGTAAATCATGCAAAAGAGATGAAAGGAAAATTTTTGTTAGTTCATGGAACAGCTGACGATAACGTACATTTTCAAAATTCGATTGAATTTGTAGATAAATTAATCGCAAATGATGTACAATTTCAAACAATGTATTATCCAAATAATGACCATGGAATTTATTTTGGAAATTCTCGTTTTCATTTATATACAATGATGACTAATTTTATCGAAAAAAATCTATAAATAATTTATTATTATATTATTATGGAAATAAAATTTTTGGTAATAGAAGGAAATATCGGTGCAGGAAAAACATCTTTATGTAAAAAACTTGCCGAAGATAAAAACGGAAAATTGATATTAGAACAATTTGAAGAAAATCCTTTTTTATCAAAATTTTATGAAAATCAGCAAAGATATGCTTTTCCGACAGAATTATCGTTTTTGTCCACAAGATATAAGCAAATAAAAGAACAATTACAGCCAGATTTGTTCCATGATATAATTATTGCAGATTATTTTTTGATGAAATCCCTGATTTTTTCTTCGCAAACACTTGAAGACGATGAATATCAACTATACAGAAATATTTTTGATATTATTTTTGAAAATATTCCAAAACCAGATTTATACGTTTATCTGCACAAAACGTCAAAAAATCTTTTAGAAAATATTAAAAAAAGAGGTCGTGATTACGAACAAAATATTTCATCAGAATATTTAGAAAATATAGAAAAATCTTATTTTTCTTATTTCCGTCAACAATCAAAGTTGAAAATATTAATTATTAATACTGACGAAGTAGATTTTATAGTAAACGAAGAACATTATGAAAAATTAAAAACAATGATTTTTGATAATGATTATAATGAGATGATTAATTATTTAAGATTAAATAAATAATTGCTATAATACCTTAAATATTAATGGTTTCAAATTCATGGAAAGCGTAAAAATAAAGCAACTGTATAAGTGAAACCTGAAGAATACAAGCGAAACACTATTTGCAGGAAAAATGAACTTGCTCAAAAAAGCGGGATAAGTTTTTATTTTTTAATAGCATATTTTTTACACTTACTCGGATGGGCTTAGCTTTTTTTAATATTATGATAGTGTCCCGTATAAACTCATACATTAGCAACACTATTAATAATTCTTGTGGAATTACAAATATTTAATTTTAAAAGAAATTAAAGACAAAACAAAGGGACGAAGAAACAACTTCGTCCCAACCAAAAATAAAGCAATAACGCTCGTTCAAATTCTTTAATTCTGCACTGTTTTTTTTACATTTGAATTGTTTTTTCTGCTAATAAATTCTCTAACAAGCAAGCAAATTCCAAAAATCACAAATGGGATACTTAATATTTGTCCTATATCTATTCCTGTATGTTCAAAAAGTGAAAAATCCGAATCTGTTTGTGGAAGTTTTATAAATTCTATAAAAAATCTAAAAACAAAAAGTATTATTAAAAATATTCCCAAAAAAGTTCCACTTTTCCATTTTTCATGATATTTTTTGTAAACAAAATACAGACAAATAAACATCAGAAAGTAAAAAAGTGCTTCATATAATTGAGCCGGATGAAGAGGAATTGTATTCAGCGGAACTCCATTAAAATTTTCGTGAAGTCGATTGAAAACAAAGCCCCAAGGCATAGAAGTCGGACTACCGACAATTTCCGAATTCATTAAATTTCCCAATCGAACCATTCCTCCTGCTAATGGAACGATTAAAACAACTTTATCTAACATACTTAAATATGGCTGTTTGTAAACTATTGAAAAAATGAAAATTGCCAATAAAATGCCCATTGCTCCTCCGTGACTTGCAAGTCCACCTTCCCAAATTTTCAGCATATTTAACGGATGACTTAAATAGCCTTCTTCAATAACTATTCCTGTAATATCAAATGTATCAAAATATGGTCCATAAAACAGACAGTGCCCCAAACGAAGCCCTATGACTGTTCCCAGAATAATATAAATTGAAAATTTATCAATAGTTTTTTGAGAAAAACCTTCTTTTTTCATTGTTCGTCCTAAAACGATATAACCGAGGAGAAAACCAAGTGCTAAAAGCAATCCATACCAACGCACTTCTCGTCCAATAAGTTCAAACATGACCGGATTTACATCCCAAAAAATTGATAATAGCATTTTATCTTGTTAAAATTATGTTGTTTTCTTCAATAATTTTTCGCAAATTTATCAAAGCATATCTCATTCTGCCTAAAGCTGTATTGATACTTACTCCTGTCAAATCTGCAATTTCTTTAAAACTCATATTCCCATAATGGCGTAATAGAATTATTTCTTTTTGTTCTTCTGGCAAATATTCAATAATATTACGAATATCTGATTCTATCTGATTATCAATAACTTTATCTTCAATTGTAATATCTGAAAGTGATGTTACATTAAAAATATCTGTTTTTTCGTCAGTTTGAGAATAAAGATTTCTATTTTTTTCAAAACGAAAATAGTCTATTGTAATATTATGAGCAATTCTAATAAGCCAACTGCCGAATTTTCCTTTATCTTGATAAACTCCATTTTTCAATGAAGAAATCACTTTCATAAATGTATCTTGAAATAAATCATCAGCCACTGTTGGGTTTTTGACTGTAATCAATATATAAGTATAAACTTTTTTCTTATACCTATGTATTAAAACTTCCATACAATTTTTATCTCCGTTGAGATATTTTTCAATAAGTTCTGCGTCAGAACAATCTTTTATGTTCATAAAGTGGAATTTAGTGTAGAAATCTTTTTATAGGCAATAACATTTATTTTTAAAGTGCAAAAATAATGCAAAAAATTATAAATTACAAATATTTTTATTAATTCATATATAAAATCCAAAGTTCCGGATAATTACTTTGAGTTCTAATAGTTTCTAAATCGTTAATTGCATCTTCTTTTGAAATATAGCTTTTTATTGAAACTCGGTGTAATCCATTGTTTGTCTGAGGAATAATTTCCGAAACATAACCTTTTGAAATTAATTCTGCTTGTAGTTTTTTTGCATTATCTAAACTTATAAATCCGCCGGCAATCGTATATGCTACTGATTTTTCTATAACAGCTTGCTCTACCATCTCATCTGTTGTTGTTGTATAAATTTCCGATTCAACAGTTTCTACATCAATATTATTTTCATCTGATACAGGTTCTTCAATTGTTTGGACAGTTTGATTTTCAGGTTGTTGTAGATTAACAGTTGTTTTAATCAATTCCGAAGGTATTATGTTTGAAAGATTTGAATTTGTGTTAATCTTAAATAAATCGGTATAAAATGAGACAAACAATAAACCGGCAACAGCTGCAGCTGCCGGAATAAACAACCATCTTCTTGTTTTTTTGTTTTTTTTGTTTTTTTCAACGATTGAAGAAGTGAGAATTTGAGTAACAAGATAAGGATAAACAAATGTAGAAAATCCGTATGAATCTTCATTAAAAGTTTCTTTTGCGTTCACCGCAAAATTTAATTCTCCATTTATTTTTGAAAAAGAGCCTAATTTATAAAATTTTACGGTTTCACCTAAATCAAGTTGCCGTTTTATTTCTTCTACAAACCGCTCTATTAAAATACTTGCTTTTTCTATTGTAATATTTTTTTTATTTGCGATATAGCTTGCTAAAAGTAAATCGTTGTGATGTAAATCTTCGTTAAAAACAATTTTTCGTGTCGGTTGAATAAATTCCTGATTAGAAAAATTAATTTTTGCTTCACAATATTCTGCAAGAAATCCTCCAAAGTCAGGAATTATTACACAATCGTTTTCAATAATTAGCTGATAAATATCATTGTAAAAAATCATTTTTAATATTATATTTATTTTGTAAAGGTAATATTTTTTACTGAAAAAACGAAAATAAAATTCCGGACTTCGACATTTTTATTTTTTTATGTTTCAATTCATTGATAATTATTGATATATAATTTTTCCTATAATGACAAAAACGTAAATTCAACTAATAAATGTAACTTTTAGGAGGAATAAAAATTAATTTCTAAACTTTTGGGTGTGGTTTTTTATTTCGCTCATCCTTATAAATCTTGCGAAAGGGGCTCTATTTAAAATGTTAATAGACTTATTAGACAATATATTCCTAAAAACTAACTTTAAAACCATTGATAATCAGTTTATTGAACAAGTCGAAGTCAAACTCGACAACATATTCTCGAAAAAAATTAAATTTTTTAACTCCAAATGAATATTTTTTATTATCTTTGCTTAAGAATAAAGTTGCATTTGTAACATGAATTTGCGAAATTTTTGTATATCATAAATAAAAATGAAAAAATTACCTTTAATTTTTGTAATAATATTTAATATAACTATCTGTAATTCACAAACATATAATGATATTTTTAAAGTTTTTCTTTCAAAGTCTGAATTAAAAAATGCGAATATAGGTCTTTATGTAGAAAATCTAAATACAAAGGAAATAATCTATAAGTATAATGAAAATATAAGTATGATTCCGGCATCAATATTTAAAATTTTTCCTACGTCTATAGCACTTGAGTTGTTTGGTCCTGAATATAAATTTAAAACAGAAATTTCTTATTCCGGAAAAATTGACACAACCGGAATACTTAACGGAGATTTATATATTATTGGCGGTGGAGACCCTTGTTTGGGTTCGACAAATTATTCATATCATTATGAGCAAAATAATAAAAATATTATTCAACAATGGACAGATGCAATAGCAAAAGCCGGAATAAAGAAAATCAATGGAAATGTTATTGCAGATGTGTCATATTTTGGAAAAATTAATATTCCCAACAGATGGACGTGGGATGATATTGGAAATTTTTACGGGCATCAAGGTTCCGCTTTAAACTACTTAGACAATATGTATTACGTTCATTTTTCAACAGGAGCAACAGATGGAGCAAGTACTAAAATTACTTATGTTGTGCCATCAGATTTAAATTTAAAGTTCAATAATACAGTTACGGCTTCCACAAAATCAGGAGATAATGCTTATATTTTTTTTGGTGATAATAATTATCAAAAAGATATTAAAGGCACATTACCAGCCGGAAAAAGTGATTTCGTGATAAAAGGTTCCATGCCGGAAGTAGAAATTTATCTTGCTCAATCATTAATAAATATTTTGATTAAAAATAAAATTTCAGTAACTGGAATTTCAAAGGTTATTTTTGAAACAGATAAAAAATCGAAAACTCTAATTCATACTACATATTCTCCTGAATTACAGATTATTATTGAAAATATTAACAAAAAAAGTAATAACACTTATGCACAGATTTTATCTTATCATATAGCAAAAAAAAGTGGAAAAGATTATCCAATATATGTGTATGATTATTTATCATTAAAGAAAATTTCGACTGACGGACTAAATGTTGATGATGCTTGCGGATTAAGCCATTTTAATACACTAACAGCTTATTTAATGGTAAATTATTTAAAATTTTTGAAAACCGATTATTCTCAAAGTCAAATTTTTATAAAATCATTACCAATAGCCGGAATTAGCGGAACTTTAAATAGCCTTGCTGTTGGAGATAAAATAAAAGTTGTAGCAAAATCAGGTTCAATGTTTAAGATAGCAAGTTATGCAGGTTTTATGACAGACAAATCAGGCAATGAATTTGTATTTTGTTTTGTAATAAATAATTTTAAAGGAAATTATTACAATATTCAAAGATATTATGAAGAATTATTTAAAAATTTTGGAGAAGTGAAATAATCCAAAATGATAAAAGTATTGAATAAAGTCTTACATTCATGATATTTTATGATTGTAGAAAACTTCAATATAGGCAACAAATTTAATTTAGGTTAATCCCTAACTCCGCCAAAATTAGGGTGTCTATTGTGTTAATTGTTTGTGATGCAACGATTTAAGTTAAATTACAGACAACCTAATTAGGTTATTTAAATAATTTAGCTAATTTTCTGTATTACAGTTGTTTATGTAATTTAACTACC
>JAITXI010000030.1 GCA_031284905.1 Bacteroidales bacterium | reverse complement strand
ATTTTAGTCAAACAAAATGCCGACAATTTTACAGAAATAGATTTAAGTAATAGTCCAACCGGCATATATTTTGTTAGAATAATAGACGGTGAGGAAGTTGTACTTAAAAAAGTTGAAGTAATAAAATAATACAACATAAATGATTGAAATTCAGCGAAATGTGATCAATAGAGATTTTATGCTTAAAAAACGAACTGAAATCAATGATTTATTCGTTAAAGGAGAGCGAATTTCTGGTAATTTGTTGAATGTATTTGTGATACAGAATAAACAAGAAACAGATGCTGAAATAAAAATTTTTATTTCAGTTCCAAAGAAAAAAATAAAAAAAGCTCATAATAGAAATCTTATAAAACGTAGAATAAAAGAAGCTATTCGATTGAATTTGAGAGAAATCAAAGAATTATGTGTTGAGAATCGCATTGTTTTACACCTAGGATTTGTTTATACTAAATTTACAATAGAAAAATTTGGTTCTATCCAAAATGATATTATTCAATATTTAAATAAAATACAATCTAATTTGTTGCTACAAAAAAGGTAATTTATTTTTCTCTTTCTATTCTAAAAAATAGGTATTATCTTTGTTGTAATTTCTATAAAAACAGACTGATGAAATTTATTAAGAAAATTACACATAATATTAGTTTTAAAAAATACACCTATTTTATTATAGGTATGTTAATGTTAATGTCGTTTACAATAAAAAGTGATAATGACAATAATTTTGAAACAGTAAAAAATTTAGATATTTTTTATTCGATTTATAAAGAAACAGATTTGTATTATGTTGATGAGGTAGTACCCGGAGAAATTATAAAAAAAGGAATAGACGCAATGCTTTCAACGCTTGATCCATATACGGTTTATATTCCGGAATCGAAAACTGAAGATTTGAAAATCATGACTACCGGACAATATGGCGGAATAGGAGCAATGATCAGAACAAAAGGCGATTACACCATGATTTCTCAACCTTATGCAGATAGTCCTGCCGCAAAAGCCGGATTGTTCAATGGAGATTTAATTCTGGAAATTGATGGAAAATCAATAAAAGGAAAATCTTCGGAAGATGTATCAGAATTATTAAGAGGAGAGCCAAAAACTATATTAAATGTTAAAATTCAACGAATTGGAACAGAAAAGCCAATGAATTTTTCCATTGAAAGAGAAGAAATAAAAATGAAATCGGTTCCATATTTTACAATGTTGGATAAAACGACAGGATATATATTTTTAAATGAATTTACATTTTCCGCAGGAAAAGAAGTAAAAGAAGCATTTGAAACTTTAAAAAAAACAAATAATGTAAAAGTTGTTGTTCTTGATTTACGTGGAAATCCGGGAGGATTATTACAAGAAGCAGTAAAAATTTGTAATTTTTTTATTGATAAAGGGAATACGGTAGTTTCGATGAAAGGAAAAGCTCCACAAATGACAAAAACTTACAAAACTGAAATAGAACCAATTGATAATCAAGTAAAAATAATTGTATTGGTAAATCGTGGCTCTGCTTCAGCTTCGGAAATTGTTTCAGGTTGTATGCAAGATTTAGACAGAGGAATTATTATTGGTCAAAGAACTTTTGGAAAAGGTTTGGTTCAAACCACCAGAGAACTTCCATACAACAGTATTTTGAAAGTTACAACAGCAAAATATTATACTCCAACCGAACGTTGTATTCAAGTTTTAGATTATTCGCACAGAAACGAAGACGGAAGTGTAGGAAATGTTCCGGATTCTTTAAAATCGGAATATAAAACCAAAAATGGACGAAAAGTTTATGACGGTGGTGGTATCGAACCGGATATTAAAGTTGAGGAAAGAGAAATAAGTAATATTTCTGCGAATTTAATTATTCAAGATATTATTTCAGACTATTCGGCTTATTTTCGTTCAAAACATCAAAGTATTGATCCGCCGGATAAATTTAAATTGTCGGAAATTGATTATATTGATTTTCTTGCTTTCACAAAATCTAAAAATTTTGAATATAAATCAAATTCCGAACAAATTTTGCAAGAATTAATTGAAAATACTAAAGAAGAAAAATATTATCAGGAAACAGAAAAAGAATTAAATGAATTACAGAAAAAAATTTCTCATAATATTGAAAAAGACTTGCAAAATTTTAAATCGGAAATCATTGAATTGATTGAAGCTGAAATTATTGCAAATTATTATTATAATGCCGGTGTTTTAATTTATTCTTTAAAGAATGATGACTTTGTAAAAAAAGCTATCGAAGTTGCAAATAATGAAAATTTATATAACGATATTTTAAAACCACAAAAAAAATAACATGGCAAAAGTATTAAGCGGGATACGCCCAACAGGAAATTTACATTTGGGAAATTATTTGGGAGCAGTGAAAAATTTTGTAGAAATGCAAAATACTGATGATTGTTTGTTTTTTATTGCTGATTATCATTCTCTTACAACACATCAACATCCCGAAGAATTAAAGAAAAATGTAAAAAATATTTTGGTTGAATATTTGGCTTGTGGGTTAGACCCTGAAAAATCAATAATTTACATACAGAGTGATTTGCCTCAACTTTGTGAATTTTATTTGTTATTTAATATGATTGCTTATCTTGGAGAATTGGAAAGAACAGCTTCTTTTAAAGATAAAGCCCGAAAACATTCAGAAAACGTAAATGCCGGTTTATTAACATATCCGGTTTTAATGGCTGCAGATATTTTAATACATAAAGCAGATAAAGTTCCGGTAGGAAAAGACCAAGAGCAACATTTGGAAATGACACGAAAATTTGCTCGTAGATTTAATAATCAATATGGCGTTGAATATTTTACGGAACCGGTTGCATATAATTTTGGGAAAGAACTTATAAAAATTCCGGGTTTAGATGGAAGCGGGAAAATGGGAAAATCTGAAGGAAATTGTATCTACTTAATTGACAACGAAAAAACAATTCATAGTAAAGTTATGAAAGCTGTTACAGATTCTGGTCCGGTTGTTCCGAATTCTGAAATGCCTGAACCGATAAAAAATATTTTTACAATTTTGGATATAGTTTCAACTCAGGATACAGTTAGTTTTTTTAGAGAAAAATATAATAGCTGCGAGATTCGTTACGGCGACTTAAAAAAGCAATTAGCCGAAGATGTTATAAAAGTGATTAGTCCTATAAATCAACGAATTGTAGAATTGGAAAAAGATGACGAATATTTAGGCAAAATTGTAAAGAACGGAGCTGAGAAAGCTGCTGAAACGGCAGATAAAACGATTCGAGAAATACGGGAAATTATAGGAATTAGGAAATTTTGGTAAAAAGTTATATAATAACAATAATGCCTTTATGAAGTAATGCAAAAATATTCTAAAAATAATAAAAATAAATAAATATCGTATATACCGAACTTTCTCCTATATAAATTACACTACTAAAAGAAACTGTTGAAAAATCAAAACAAATTTGGTATTTTGATTTTTTGGTGAATTTTGTTCAAGTTGGGGTAATAGAGGTTACCGATAACGTTTTTTCTATTTAGACTTCAAAAGATTTTTATTTAGCTTCCAATAAAATTTGTCTGTCTTATAAAATTATGAGATTTATAATTTAAACTGTTCGTTCTATATTCCAAACAAAAGCTCTTATTCCAACTTCTAAATTTATTTCATCAATAGCTTTTACTTTTTCCAAAATAATATCAACTTTTTCATCTTCTACAATTATCAAAGTCGCACAATTAATTTCGGGCCATGTATGATTTCCATAATGCGGATCGCCTGTTTTGCTTCCTCTTCCTTGAATACCTTCCCATTGAGTAAATCCTCTTATTTCTAACTTATCAAGCATATATTCAACTTTCTCAATTACTGCTTGGTTATATGATATAAAAATTGCTTTCATTTTGTTTTTTTAAATATTATTCAAATTTAAGATATTCTTTTCAATAATAAAAAATAAAATAGCCCAATAAACGAAAAAATACGATTAAAAAAGATATATTATTACTTAATCATTCCTGAGAATCCCATAAAAGCCATAGCCAAAATTCCTGCAATTATTAAAACAATCGGAATTCCTTTCATACCTTTAGGAATAGAAAGTTTGTCGATATGTTCACGGATACCTGCTAGAATTACTAATGCCAATGTAAATCCAACAGACATTCCTATCGCAAATAAAACACTTGTAATTAAATTGTAATTTTTTTGTATTACTAAAAGTGCAACCCCTAAAATTGTACAATTTGTTGTTATTAAAGGTAAAAATACCCCTAATGCCTGATATAAAGAAGGACTGATTTTTTTCAAAATCAACTCTATCATTTGTACCAAACCGGCAATAACAAGAATGTAGGTTACAGTTTGCATAAATTCAATATTGAACTTTGCTAAAATATAGGTGTAAATCAACCATGTTACAGTAGTAGAAAGAACCATTACGAAAACTACTGCAGCACCCATTCCCATTGAAGTTTTAACTTTATTTGAAACTCCCAAAAACGGACAAATTCCAAGAAATTGTGTTAAAACAATATTATTTACAAAAATTGCGGCTATTATTATTAAAATGTATTGCATAATCTAATTTTTTATAAAATATTATTTATTAATTTTTTTCACTAACGCTATCAGAAAAGCTAATCCGAAGAAAGCTCCGGGAGCTAATACAAAAAGTAAAATTCCGTCTCCTTGAGCAAATTTCCAACCAAATACGGAAAGACTTCCAAGAATTTCTCTAATTGCACCCAAAACTGTAAGTGCCAATGTGTAACCAACTCCCATTCCTAATCCGTCAATAGCAGAAGCTAAAGCTCCGTTTTTTGAAGCAAAAGACTCTGCTCTTCCCAAAAGAATACAATTTACAACAATTAAAGGAATAAATATGCCTAAAGTTGCATAAATAGCCGGAACATAAGCCTGCATAAGTAAATCGACAATTGTAACAAATGCTGCAATTACAACAATATAACAGGGAATACGAACTTTATCTGGAATTATTTTTGCTACGAGAGAAATTGCAATATTTGAAAGAACTAGCACAAACATGGTTGCTAATCCCATCGACATTCCGTTTATTGCCGAAGATGTTGTTGCCAACGTTGGACAAGTTCCTAATACTAATACTAAAATAGGATTTTCTTTTAAAATTCCTTTTGTAAAATTTTGCCAATTATTCATTGTTTTGTTCCTCCTTTATTTCGTTATTATTTACAAGAGAATTTTGATAATTTTTAAAAGTGTCGGAAGCTCTTTTGATAGCATCAATATAAGCTCTTGACGAAATTGTTGCTGCTGTAATTGCATCTATTTCTCCACCATCTTTGTTGACTTTAAAATTATCGTTTTGTGGATTTTTCCCTTTGAATTGTTCGTTCCAATTACTGACAGACTTTGCAGATTTATTTCCCAAGCCCGGAGTTTCATGGTGTTCTACGACATCTGAATCAATAATATTCCCATTTTCGTCAAAACCTACCATTATTAGAATTGTGCCGCCAAAACCATTATTTGAAAAAGTTTGGACAGCAGTACCAATTGTTTTTCCATCTTTTTTTACAAAATAAAAAGACAAATCTCCTGTTCCATCAATAGCAGGAATTATTTTAGTTTCTATTTCTGCATTATCGGCACCCGGAACTACCACATTTACAGTCTCTTTTAATTTATTATCTTTTGAGGCTTGTATAGGCTCTTTTGTTAACATATAAACTCCTGCTAAAGCTGCGGCGGAAATTGCTGTAATTAGAAACAGCACGAGTGTCATACTTTTAAGTGTACTTTCTTTTTTTGCCATGATTTTAATTTTTAATTATTTCACCAAAACGTTTCGGTTTAGTCCAATTATTAATAAGTGGAACAACGGCATTCATCATTAATATTGCAAAAGAAACTCCTTCGGGATAAGAGCCGTAAGTTCTGATTAAAACTGTTATAACTCCAATTCCGACACCATAAATTAGCATTCCTTTTCCTGTCATTGGTGAAGTTACCATATCTGTTGCCATAAAAATTGCTCCTAATATTAAACCTCCTGACAATAAATGAAAAACAGGACTTGCATATTGTTCGGGATTAATCCCGTGTAAAATTCCCGTAAAGATTGCTACAGAACATAGAATTGCAACAGGAATATGCCAAGAAATAATTTTTCTAAATAGCATAAAAATTCCACCGATTATTAGAGCTATTGCAGAAATTTCTCCTAACGAACCGCCCATGTGTCCCATAAACATATCGGTATATTCTGGAAGTCCTTCCATTAATTCTGAAATTCCTTTTCCGTTTTTCAAACCTTCTTTGATGATTGCCAATGGAGTAGCTCCTGTTGTTGCATCAGTAAATGTGAAATCAATAACTTTTGCCACAGGCCATGAAGTCATTTGAACAGGAAAAGAAATCAGCAAGAAAACTCGACCAACTAATGCCGGATTGAAAGGATTATTTCCCAGACCGCCAAAAGTCATTTTCCCAATTCCGATAGCAACAACTGCTCCAATTACTATTATCCACCAAGGTAAATTTGAGGGCAAATTAAAGGCAAGTAACATCCCCGTAATTACAGCCGAACCATCGGTAATGGTAGTTTTTCCTTTTAATAAAAACTTTTGCACTAACCATTCTATACATATACAAGAAGCTATTGCTATAAGATTTATTTTTATAACATCTAAACCGAAATAATATATTGAAACCGCTAATGCAGGTAGCATTGCAATAATTACTCCATACATAATCTTTTTCACCGACTGATTGCCGTGATTATGTGGAGACATTGAAATTGTTAATTTATTTATTCTCATTTTATATTATTTTTTATCTCTTAACATTTTATTTACGGTTGCTTTTCCAAGTCGAATATGATCTAATAAAGGTATTCCTGCCGGACAAGTAAAACTGCAACAACCACATTCAACACAATCCAATACATGCTCGGTTTGCATTTCTTCAAACATTCCTAAAACTGATAAATTTTTCAACAAATATGGTTCTAAGCCCATTGGACATGCTTGCATACATTTTCCACATCTAATACAATTACAACTTTGAGGTCGAGTACTTTGATTTTTAGGCATTAATAAAATACCGGAAGTTCCTTTTGTAACCGGTACAAATTCATTTACAAGAGCTTTTCCCATCATAGGACCACCACCAATGATTTTTCCAGTATTTTCCGGAATGCCTCCGGCTGCTTCAATCAATAAATTTATCGGAGTTCCGATTCTTGCCAAAATATTCGATTGTTTTGTTAACGATTTCCCTGTAACGGTAACAACTCTTTCAAAGAAAGGCTTGTTTTTCATCACTGCTTCATAAATTGAAAAAATAGTTCCTACATTTTGAACTACACAACCTACTTCAATCGGCAATTTACCCGAAGGAACTTCCCTATTTACTAAGGATTTAATCAATTGTTTTTCAGCACCCTGCGGATATTTTACTTTTAATGCAAAAACTTCAATATCAGGATATTTTTTTGCAACTTCGCTAAGAAGTTTTACAGCGTCTTGTTTGTTGTTCTCGATTCCAATTAATACTTTTTTTGCTCTTGTTATTTTTTGCACAAGTTTGCATCCTATCATAATTTCTTCAGGATGTTCCAACATTAATTGATGGTCGGCAGTAAGATATGGCTCGCATTCCACTGCGTTGATTATCAAATGCTCGCAAACTTTTCCTTCCGGAATAGAAATTTTTACATGAGTTGGAAATGTTGCCCCACCGGAACCAACTAAACCACTTTCCGTAATTTTTGCTTTGATTTCTTCTATTTCTTTATTCTGAAAATCAAATTTAATTTCATCTGATTTATCAATTGTATCAAGCCATTGATCGCCGTCTGTATCAATAAATATTGCAGTTTGTTTATATCCGTTTACATCAATCGCTTTATCAATTTTTACAACCGTACCCGAAACAGAAGAATGAATATTTGCAGAAACAAAACCTTTTGCTTTTGCAATAATTTGTCCGACTTTTACGAAATCTCCTTTTGTAACAATCGGTTCAGCAGGTGCTCCTATATGTTGAGAGACAAAAATACAGGCTTGTTTAGGTACTTCTATTTGAGTTATTTTACAACCGGTCGAAATTTTATTTTCTTTTGGATGAACTCCTCCTTTTGAGAATGTTTTTAACACGTTGATTCCTCCTTATTATTTAATTAATATTTTCATTTATTATTTCTGATTTCCTTGGCGGAAAATTTACTTCCAAAATTGCTCCCGTCGGACAACCGGTAGTACATTTTCTGCAAAGTTTACATTTTGTAAAATCAATGTAAGCTAAATTATTATTTAACGAAATTGCTTCAAACGGACAATTTTTCATACAAATTCCACAACCAATACAAGCAGCTCCGCATGCTTTTTTTGCATCTGCTCCCTTGTCTGAATTTCGACAAGCCACATAAACTCTTCTATTGTTTTTCCCTTGATTTCGTAATTCTATTAATCCTCGTGGACATGTTTTTACACAACCGCCACAAGAAGTACAAGATTTTTCGTCAAAAATCGGAAGTCCTGATTCTTCGTCCATCGTAATTCCATTTGCAGAACAAGCATTTGCACAATCACCAAATCCTAAACATCCATATATACAACCTGTTTCTCCACCAAAAGTAGCATGCGCTATCGCACAAGTTTTAATTCCATCATAATTATTAACTATCGGACGTTTCTCTTTTGAACCGTTACAACGAATTACAGCTACTTTAGGTTCTTGTTCTTCAACAGTTAAACCTAATAAAGAAGCTATTTTTTTCATAGTTTCATTTCCTCCGGCCGGACAAAACATTCCATCTAAAGAATTATTTGTTACACAGATTGAAGCAAATCCACCACAACCCGGAAACCCACAACCGCCGCAATTTGCACCCGGCAACAATTCTACAACTTCATCTATCAAAGGATTTTCTTCAACTTTGAATTTTTGTGCAATAACATACAATATCACAGCAAGCACTAAGGCTAATAATCCTAAAATTATAACAGTATATAATATTATCATATCTTAAACTTTCTCTATTATAAAAACAAATTTTTTATCTAAATTTTCCCTAAACATGTATAAACTCAAATAATAGGGCAGTAAACTTAAAATCCCAAATAATCCGGCTATTCCTTCTGAATGAAAAATATTCAACAATATAATTATCGTTGCAAACATTACTATAAAAGGAAGAATATAACCAAAAAATATTGCTTTAAATCCCAGACTTTCTTTCATTTTAACTAAAACTTTTTCTCCTATTTCAAAAGAATCATCTGTCGAAAATGTTTCTACTTTTTTCGTTTTACTATCCAACGACGTACACATTCCTTTTGCATGACAAGACGCACAAGCCGACTGTACTTCCAATTCCACAGTAAATTTATTGTTTTCTTTCTTTGAAATTATTCCAACATGTTCAAGCATTTCTAATTATAAAACTAATTTGCAAAATTAACTTTTTTTATTTACTTATGATAAAGAATTTTCATGTTATTTAATATATTTCCTTAAATCTGTAAATAAAATAGTAATATCCTAATACCCATTGATATACATAAAGATTGTTTCATCTATTTTAGTGAAAAATTATTATTTAAATACAAATTGTTAATTTTTTTAACAATAGTTGATTTTTGTTACAATAGAAAGATTTATAAATTTTATTAATCGAAATAGATGTGTAATTGGTATTATTTCGCCTTTTCAAAACTTTTAACTCACATTGAGTAAAATCACCAATATCAAAAAAACTAAAAATATTTTGTATAAAATGCTCCTTTTGCGTTTTTTGTGATTTTTAGTAGTTTTTTGAATGACATTGTAATAGTAAATAATTTAACACAATACGCCAACAAATCGTTGAATATCAAGAAAATATGACAAATAAACACAAATATGAAACAAACCTTGAAAAATATTTTTCAATACCTTCAATATATGTCAGACAAGCGGTTTCAATGTTAAAACCACCGGATTTTAATGCCCTGAATTCAGTTTCAATCTGCCAATGTTATTTGTAAATTTATATTACATTATCAGGTTTATTAAAGAGCGGTTATATTTGATAAAATTAAGTATATATTATTTTTGTAGAATTATAATTTTTAGTTATTTTTGCGTAATAATTATTATATCATAAACATTTCATGGAAAATTTTACAGAACAAAAAGAACTTTTAGCCGGAACACAACTTTGTAATGGTAAATATGTTATTGAATCGCTTCTTGGAATGGGTGGTTTCGGAATAACTTATATAGCTTATCATGCAAGTTTGGGAACTAAATATGCTATTAAAGAATTTTTTATTAATGGTTATTGTGTCAGAAATACTTATAATAAAACGATAAGTTTACAAGGTATTGATGAAGTTTTTTTTGATAAATATAGAAGTAAATTTTTAGATGAAGCACAAACTGTTGCTAAACTTAATCATCCAAATATTGTAAAAGTTCTTGATATTTTTGATGAAAATAATACTACTTATATGGTAATGCCTTTAATTGAAGGTAAAACATTACAACACATTGTTGAAAATCAAGGAAGTTTACAAATTGATACTGCAATAAATTATATCGCTCAAATTTGTGATGCGCTTGATTATATTCATAAAATTGAAATTCTTCATCGTGATATAAAACCGGATAATATTATTATTACACCGGAAAATAAAGCTATTTTGATAGATTTTGGTTCTGCACGCGAATTTATTCAAGATAAAACTCAAAGTCATACTTCGATTCTTACTCCAGGATATGCTCCTCTGGAACAATATTCAAAAATTTCTCGAAAAGGTTCATTTTCAGATGTTTATGCGGTTGGAGCAACTTTCTATTTTGCACTTACAGGACAAAAGCCAATGGAAGCTGCACTGAGAAATATAGAATCAATGCCGGCTCCTAAAGCACTCAATCCGAATATTCCTGCTCATTGGAATTCTACTATTTTAAAGGCTATGGAACTGAAACCTGAAAATCGTTATCAAAATATTCCTGAATTTATGAACGATTTGTTAGGAAAAAATGTTAATCCACAAGAAATAAAAAAATCTGAAATAAATTCTAATCAAATTTCGGAACCTATAAATATTTCTCAAATTAAAGTCCAAAATAAATCTGTAAAAAAGAGAAAAACTCCAATTTTCGGAATTTTGGCATTTGTTTTTGGATTAATAAATATTGTCATTATTATTTCCGGTTGTTTTTTAGTGTTTGAATCCGTTGAAGATTATTCTTTATTAACGTTAGGTGCAATTATTGCTTTTATTGTCTTTGTTTTTGCAATTATTGGTTTAACAAAAAGATTAAAAGGTTTTGCTGTTACAGGATTAATCTTTGGATTTTTTGAATTATTAATCCCAATAATATTATATTTTAATGCTAATTCAACTGAAAAACAAATTATACAAAATATTGAAAACAATATGGTTTTTGTTATAGGCGGAACTTTTACAGGTGGTTATACATATTATACCGACAGGTGGACTGAAATTTTTCCTTTTGAGTATAAATATGAAAAAAGAATTTTATCTTTTTATATCAGTAAATATGAAGTAACACAAGAACTATGGAATGAGGTTATGGGATATAATCCAAGTTTTTTTAACTATTATAACAATAATTATCCGGTAGAAAATGTTTCTTGGAACGATATTCAAATTTTTTTACAAAAACTAAACGAAAAAACAAATTATAAATATAATTATAGATTACCAACAAAAGAAGAATGGGAGTGTGCTGCACGTGCCGATTATAATTATTATTACAGTGGAAGTAGTAATATTGATGAAGTTGCTTGGTATGGAAGTAAGACATGGAATAAAAATGTTTATGGTGGTTGGCAAGAAATTGGAGGTGGAAATTCTGGGGGACATACTCATGAAGTTGGGTTAAAATCTCCAAATGCGTTAGGTCTTTATGATATGAGTGGAAACGTTTGGGAATGGACAGCTTCCGATTATGTTTTAGATGGAAGAACATATTCTACAAAAGTTTTGAAAGGCAGTTGTTGGGACAAATCAGAAAGAGTAGCATATTTGAGTTTTGTTTTAAATTTATCCCCTGATAACTATGGAAATCAATATGGATTTAGAATAGCAAGAGATTATTAAAATCAAAACAAAATGGACGAAGGAATTGGAAACGGATAAAAAAGACAAAAGTACAAAAAAAATAAAATATGAACAAAATTAGAAAAAATAAATTAGGTAAAGCAGGTTTTACACTGTCTTTGATTGCATTATTAGTCGGTTGGATTCCTTACGTGGGAACTATTGGAGGCGGAGTACTCTGGATTTTGGGAATTACATTTTCAATCATCGGAATGTTGAGAAGTCCACGAAATTTAGCTCTTGCAGGCTTAATTATTAGTTTAGTTACAGTAGCAGTTTATGTTGCTGTTTTTGTAATAGCAGGAACTGCATTAGTAGGATATGGACTTTTTAATTATTAATAAAAAAATGCGGGAAATTTCTGTTTCCCGCAATAAAAACATTTATAAAAAAACAACCATTAATTAACAAAAATCTTAACTATGTAATTATTGTTTGGTGTTATTGCTTTCAAAAAATATACTCCGGATTTTAGTTGAGGATTAAATTCTTCTTGTAAATAGTCATTATTTGTGTCTTTTTCAATAATAATCTTTCCGTTGACATCAAAAATCAATATTTTTTGAATATTTTCTATATTTGAAATATTTATTTTGAAAATTCCGTTATTTGGATTTGGATAAACATAAATTTCAGGATTATTATTGGATTGATTTTTTTCAACATAAATTATTTTTGAAAAATCGGATTTTCCATCAAAATCAATTTGTTTAAGTCTATAATAAGAAGACTTTTCAAAATTATTATCGACAAAATTATATTCTTTTATTTCATTTGAAAAACCTGTTGCATTAATTTCCCCAATATCTTCAAAATCTGTTGCATTATATGATTTTTGCACAATGAAAAAATAACTATTTGTTTCTGTTGCTGTTTTCCAAATTAAATTTGCAAAATTATCTTTTCCTTTTCCTGTAAAATTAAGCCATGTAACGGGAAGAGGGTCAAAATTTTGAGTTATTTCTAAAATTGCGCTTGCGGTACATCCATTTAACTGATTTGTAACGGTTACCGTATAAATACCTGGTAATGAAATTATTACATTCGCGTTTGTCCCTAATTTATCACTCCAATTATAAGTATCTCCTCCGGTTGCTGTTAATTGGATAGAAACTGTTGAATCATTTAAATCTGTTACAGGACTTGTTATTTCTGCGATTGGTGGAATAATATTAGATTGTATTTGAATTGTGTGTATTTCAGTTTTATTACAAACAGCATCACTAATCGTAACATTATATGTTCCGGATTCAGTGATTGTATTGAGTGCTTGATTTGGAAATGAACCTCCGTCCCAATGGTAGGAAGTTCCCCCGAAAGCTTGTATTTGAATTGAAGAATTATTGCAAGTAAGAGTTGTTATAGCCGTCTGTCCTACTTGCGTACCGTTTCCGTTAGTTACAGATTTAACTTCCATTTCTTCCTGAATAATAAAATTCCCTGCTTCTAAAAATACAGCAGAATCATACTCGGAATCTTCGGAATCTCCAACAACTAATTTAATATGATAAGTTTGTCCTATCTGAACATTAGCAGTAGCAGTAAGAATTATTGAAGCTCCATCAAATTGAATAGAGTTTCCATAAGGGCTAATAGCAGGATTATTATTTCCACCGAGACTCGGATCTAATGCTCCCACATAATAAATTCCCGAATTATAAATATTATTGATTGTGGCAGCTTGACCGTTTGGCAAAACAGCAATATTTATTGCTCCATTTGTAAACGGACCGGAAATACCCGGACCGGAAAGAAAAAACCCAAACGCATCGTTAAAATTAAAATTTACAAACTCGGGGAACTCTTCCGAAGCAAAAATGTATCGGAAAGAAATTGGAGATATATTTGGAGTAAAATCAAATTCTATTTTGGATATATCATAAATTGGATTTCCTGAAAGTATTGCTAAATCAGGATCCGATTGAGTGCAGATAAAGCCTGTTTTCGAAGATGAATTATCCGGACCCGGTGCATCATAATAATACCCAGTGGTTAACAACAGTCCACTTTCAAAAGGGAAAGCAGAGTTATTTCTATTAAAATATGAATATTGATTACAATATACAGGTGTTGTAATATTTTTAACAGCATTCGGGTTACAAATATTTATCAATGTATCTTTTATTAATGTCTGTAAAGGTACATTAGATACCTTAATGTATGGTTGGCAATAAACTAAACTAAAGTTTATTATAAAAATAAATATGACAAAGATTTTTTTCATGTATGGAATTTTTTTAAATTATTTATTCAATATAGGTTCTTATAAACTATTTGGTTAATTTTCTATCAATAATATTATTACTAATAATTGTTTTTGTAATAAAACAATATTTTTTGAAAAAATATAAAAAATGACTAAATTCTAAAATTCATAATTAATTTTATTGTATTCATTCTTTTTTTAGTAATTAATTACAAAAATGTTTACAAAAATAATACCAAAAAATGTAATATCCAAATAATTATTATCAAAATATTGTAAAATATAATACTATTTAATATAATATGTTAATAATTATTGTAAAAAAGACATAAAAAAGATACAAAGAGAAAAAAATGTTATTATATAAAAATATAACTAAAAAAATCTACAGGAAACTTTCGTCTCCCGTAGCAAACAAATTATACCAAAACAATTTATAATATACTCTAATATTTTGTTTGTGGTTTCCACTTATTAACCAAAGTTCGGTATAATCTAATTAGAAAAAATGATTATTCGCAACTACCTAAAAGAATTTTTATAAAAAACAGAAGCAATTAACTAATCTATCAAACAGATTTTCATCAAAATATATGCGATTAAATTTATAACAAAATTTATTCAAGTAATTTTGAAGTAAATTAGGTTTAATGCTATGATAAATATCTAAGAGCATTCGTTTTGCATTATTTATTACAAAAGCTTCCCCAATTTCAGTTTTTGGAATAATTTTTGACCACAGCCATTTAGTTTTTTGCATGATTTTTGTGATGCGAGAAACATGGTTTTTTTTAGAAAGAAAGAAAAATTTAAGTTTAATCCCAATACTCTTCAATACGAAAAAGAAAAATTTAATTATAAAGTTTTTTTCATAAAATTATTTGGTCATTCTTTTGTATTGATAATAGGAGGAGTACTTTTTGTAATATTATATAGTTTGTTATACCCTTATTATTTAGATAATGCAATAAAACGAGAAAACGAATTTCTAAAAACCCAATTTATTTCTATGAATGAAGAACTCAAATTGTATGATTTTCAATTAGATACATTAGCAAAAAATGATAATAATATTTATCGAACAATGTTAATAAAAGATTCTATTCCATTTGCGATAAGAAATTCAGGAATGGAAGCAAAAAATGCTTACAAAAAATTAGAAGGATATTCAAATTCTGAATTGATACAAGAAACACGAAAGAAATTAGACAAAATAGGTAAAAAAATTTCTGTACAATCAAAATCACAAGAGGAAATTTTAGCAGAATTAGCTAAAAACGAGAAATATTATAAAAGTGCGCCGATTTTACAGCCGCTTCATGTAAATCAGATGACACGATTTTCGTCAAATTTTGGTTATCGACCACACCCGATATTAGGAATTATGCAATTTCATCGCGGAATAGATTTAACAGCTCCATTAGGAACTCCTGTTTATGCTGCCGGAAATGGAATTGTTTCTTTTTGTGGATTTAAACAAGATGGGTATGGAAACGATGTTGTTATTGACCATAAAGTCAGAGGATTATCTTCGAGATATGCACATTTAAGTAAAATTGACGTAGTGCAAGGTCAAAATGTAAAACGTGGACAAAAAATCGGTGAAGTTGGCAATTCAGGACTATCAACAGCACCTCATCTTCATTTTGAAATAATGAAAAATGGCGAAGCAATAAATCCTATTAGATACATGTTTGCTCCAAGTGCAGACAATTATGAACTACTGATAAAAGAAGCAAAATATAAAACCGTTACATTCGATTAAAAAAATAATTTAAAATTGTTGTCCCAAAACAAAATGAACCTGCGATTTTTTACCTGTCGGTAACGCATCAAAACCGTAACCCCAATCAATTCCTAACATTCCAATCATAGGCATATAAACGCGAATGCCCACTCCGGCAGCTCGTTTAATATCCAAAGGATTATATTTTTTTGGTGAATTCCACGCATTTCCTGCTTCAACAAAAGCTACGGCATAAAATGTTGCAGAAGGATTTAAAGTAAGCGGATAACGAAGTTCGACAGTATATTTATTAAAAATATTTGCTCCACCTGTTGGATTTAGAACAGGGTCTTGATTTTCATAACCACGCAAAGGAATAGTTTCTATCCCGTATAAACCCATGTTATACATTCCGTCTCCACCGAGTTGAAAGCCTTCAAAAGGAGAAGGTCCGACTTTTTTGTTATACATTCCCAGAAATCCGAAATCGAATTTTGTCATAAGAACTAAAGCTCTCGAACTGCCATCTCTACTTCCGAAAATAGTTGTAAACCAACGACCGGTAAGTCTATATTTGTGATATTCAATCCATTTATATCTTTCTGCCATGGTCATATCAGGATTGGTATAATCTTTACCATTAAAAAGAGACCACGGGGGAGTTAGTTCGGCAGAAACTGTTAATGAAGAACCTACCGTTGGATAAATAGGATTTGGTCCGGAAGATTCTCTACTTAGTTGAATTTTATAACTTATATTATTTGAAATTCCTGTCTTATACAAGAAATAGCTATGGTTCATAACATTGTAATGTTTATAGCTTAATTCATTATAAAGAGAAAAATAATCGTCCGGTTTTTTCAATCTTTGACCCAAGCCTAAAGCAACGCCGGAAACTTTGAAATAAATTTTATCGGCATCAGCTTTTGCGTTATTTGATTCTACCGAATGGAAAGCAGAAAGAGCCAAAGAATTTGGTCGTTTATGCCCAAACCAAGGTTCTAAAAACGAAAAACTGAAATTTCGATAAGAATATCCGTAACCGCCGGCTTGAACACGAATAGATAGATGTTGTCCGTCTCCGGAAGGAAGCGGACGATAAGATTTGAAATTAAAAATATTTCGTAAAGAAAAATTATTAAAAGAAAGACCCAGCGAGCCAACAAGAACTCCGGCGCCATATCCGCCGGAAATTTCAATTTGATCGGAAGGTTTTTCTTCAACAACATATTCTAAATCAACAGTTCCTGCAACAGGGTCAGGATTAAATTCGACATTTAATTTTTCGGGATTAAAATATCCTAGTTGAGAAAGTTCTCTAACTGTACGTTGAACTTCTGCCCTACGATACAAATTCCCGGGTTTTGTACGAACTTCACGTAAAATCACATAATCGTTTGTACGAGTATTTCCTGTAATTGAAATTCTATTAATCGCAGCTTGTTTCCCCTCAAAAATTCGTAATTCAATATCAATAGAATCATTTTCAACATTAGTTTCTATTGGAGTAATATTAGAAAACAAATATCCATCATCTTGATAAAGCGACATTACACCTGACGGGTCATAATATAATTTTTCATCAAAAAGTTTTTGATTAAACAAATCACCTTTTTTTATTCCTAAAGCTCTATGCAGTTGTTCGGAAGTATATTTTGTGTTTCCTAAAAATGAAATATTTCTAAAATAAAATCTTTCGCCTTCTTCGATTGTTAACTTTAAATCAATTGAAGAGGCATCATATTTTATTATAGTGTCGGAAATTATTTTTGCATCTCTGAAACCAAGTTCGTTATATTTGTCTATGATTGCCATTTTGTCGGTTTCATAGTCTTTTGGAATTAATTTTGAGCCTTTAAAGATATTTAAACGAAGTTTTTGTTTTGTTTCTTTCATTTGTCTGCGAACTTTTGCGTCAGACATTGCTAATTTTTCTTTTTTGAAAATTCTGATAAACTTTGGAGATTTTATTTTAGTATCATTACCATTAACAATAATTCTATGAATTTTTATTTTTCGATTTTTTTCGACTTTAATTGTTAAAACAATATTATTAGATAGAGCTTCTTCTTCACTTGAAACAATTTCTGTTTGAACATTTCTAAAACCTTTATTTATAAAAAAGTTATTAACTTTAGTTTTTGTAGTTTGAATTAAATTATCATTAACTTGAGTTCCTTTTGTAAGTTTAATAATATCACGAATTTCTTCCGCTTCTTTCTTTTTTACGCCAATAAAATTATATTTTGCCAAACGAGGGCGTTCTTCTAAGTGAACATCTAAAAAAACTTTATCTTGAATTATTTTTGTGATGGAAATAGAAACGTCAGAAAATAAATTTTGTTCCCATAATTTCTTGATACAATTTGAAATTTTATCACCGGGAATCATAATTTTTTCTCCTACTTCAAGTCCTGTTAAGAAAAGAAGGACATTCTGGTCAAGATATTGAATTCCGGAGATTGTAACACCTCCAATTTCATATTCTTTTGGAGAAGTATAATCTGTTTTTTCAGATTCATCATAAATAATTGTTTGTCCAAATATCGTAAATTCTAAAAAAAATAGAAATATGATAGATAAAGTAAGTTTTTTTTTCATTTTTTGATAATTCATTTTTTTATTTGTTCGCTTGTTTTTCCATATCTACGTTCACGAGATTGATAATCAAGAATTGCTTGATAGAAATTTTCTTCTGAGAAATCCGGCCAAAAAATATCGGTAAAATAGAGTTCGGAGTAGGCAATTTCAAATAATAAAAAATTACTTATTCGTAATTCTCCGCTTGTTCTTATTAATAATTCAGGGTTTGGTATTTCTTTTGTTGAAAGATATTTTGAAAACAAAGTTTCGTTTATTTCCGTTTGATTTATTTTGTTATTTTTATAATCTTCTGCAATGTTTTTTACTGCATTAATTATATCACAGCGACTGCTATAACTCAAAGCGATATTGAAAGTTATACGTTTGTTTGTTTTTGTGAGCTCTATAGCATCATTGATTTTTTGTTGAACTTTTTCCGGTAATTTTGAAGTGTCGCCGATAACATTAATTTTTACGTCAGATTCGTGAATTTCTTTAATTTCTGATTTTATTGCATTCAGAAGAATTGTCATTAAACCTGAAACTTCGTCTTGCGGACGATTCCAATTTTCGGTAGAAAAGGCATAAACGGTAAGATATTTTATTCCGAGAGTTCCTGCACAACGCAAAATATTTTTCAAAGCCTTAACGCCGGCTTTATGCCCTAAAAGTCGCATTTGTCCTTTTGACTTTGCCCAACGACCATTTCCGTCCATTATTATTGCAACGTGTTTAGGAAGTTTTTCAATATTTATTTGCTCTTTTAACGACATTCTAACTTTTTATTTTTCCCCTTTTCTCTTATCTATCAATCTATTTAATAAGCATGACATGTTAATCCACCAATTCTGAAAGCATAAGATAATGTTATAACTCCATAGACTTGCCAATCTTTATTAAATCTAAAGCCTGTTTGTTTTGCCGGATCAGGACTATCTATCGGATAACCGTAATTTTCGCTGTAATTTCGATTTATATCTTCTCCTGTCAAATTGTCAAGTTCGTCAGAAAACGCTCTGTGAAACGACCATTCAAGCCCTAATACTAAACGTTTTCCTAGTGCTTTTTTTAAGCCAAAACCTACAGGAATTGCAAAACCTAATTTGTGATTTGAAGCGTTTGCAATATAAGTAGCAACTCCAAGTGATAAATATGGAGAAAAACCATGTTTGCGTTGTTGTCCAACAATAAAAGGTAGGAAACTTACTTCGTAACAAAGATTTAATTCTGTGTAAGGAGTATTAAAACTTGCGTTTCTGGTTTGTTGAAATACATTATTAAAATCTTTATCGGCTGCTGATAAATGTGTAGAAAAAACACCTACTTTCAAGATGCTTCTATAACTGAAATGAAATTTTATAAAACCTCCAAAATTTGGATGAGGAGAATAAAAATGACGAGAAAGATTGATGTCGCCCATATAATATGAAGCACCGGCCTGAACACCTATTTCAAGTGCTGATTGGGCTTGCAATTTATTATTAATAGAAACAACAAATGCTATTACAATAATATTGATAAAAATTATTATTTTGCGATTATTTTTTTGCATTATCAATAATAACGTAAGTTTCTGATAAATATTTTAAATTGCATTATTGATTATTTTAATATTCTTTTTTAGAAATAATCGAATCATTCAAATATTCAACTTCTGATATTAAATTTCCTTTTTCGTCAAAATATTTTGCAAGTCCGTTTTCTTTGTTATTTTTATAAATTTTTGAATATCTAACTTGCCCGTTAGGGTAATAAGTTTCTTCCAATCCTTCTTTTAATCCATTTTGATAATTTCCAATACTCCAAAGATTATCATTTTCATACCATGCTTTCCATAATCCATGTCTTTTTCCGGCTTTTAGTTCGCCTTCAATATAAATTTTCCCTGAATTATGATAAATTTTTTCAATTTGAATTGTTGTATCCTTTTGACATACAAAATGAATTATTCTTGGTGTTCCTGTAGAAGTTGTATCAATAATTTTTACTTCGTGAGTGGTAATTAAAGAATCTTGTTGAACATAAATCGGTAGTTTTTCAATTAATTTATCTTGCAATTTAGAATTATTATTACAAGAAACAATAGTAGATATTAAAATAATAATGATATAAAAAATGTGCTTAAATTTCATAAAAATAAATATTATGCAAAAATAACAGTTTTTTCGGATAAATTTTCATCACAAAAAAAAGAATGATATTTTATTGAATATTTTGATTAAAAAATTAACTTTGTAAAAAAATTAGTATGAAAAAATACAAGTTGATTATTATTGTTATTGCAATTTGTTTTTGTAATTATTCTATTGCACAACAAGATACTATAAACGTATCGGATATACCGACAATTTCTTTGTCGGAAAATGATTTAGAATCGGAATTTCAAAACAATGATATTTCCGGATTATTACAGTCTTCGCAGGATACTTATATTAACAAATCAGGCTATAATTTTGGACAGGCAAGGTATAAAATTAGAGGTTATGATAATAATAATTCTCTTGTTTTATTGAATGGTATTTTAGTAAATGATGCCGAAAATGGTCGTCCATATTATTATACTTGGGGTGGATTAAATGACATTACTCGTTTCAAAACTTCAACAATGGGCTTGAATTTTTCCGATTTTTCATTTGGTGGTATTGGTGGAGTTACAAATATTTCTTTGATTCCATCGTCATTTAGAAAAGGAGTTAGTATTTCTTATGCAAATTCAAATCAATCGTATGCTCATAGAGTAATGGCGACATATTCTTCCGGATTGTCGGAAAAAGGTTGGGCTTTTACAACGTCCCTTTCAACTCGTTTGTCGCCAACAAATAATCCTTTATCTTTTTCGGAAGGAACTTTTTATGAAGGTTATGCTTTCTTCGCATCAGCTGAGAAAAAAATTAACAATTCTCATTCTTTAATTTTAACCGGATTTGCTTCACCTTCTCGAAGTGCTCGTTCGGCAGCCGCAATTCAAGAAGCCTACGATTTAACAGGCTCTAATTATTATAATCCGAATTGAGGCTATCAAAATGGAGAAGTACGAAATGCCAGAATTGCAACTTCTTTTCAACCTCGTTTCATTCTTTCTCATAACTGGAGAATTGATGAAACTTCAAAATTAAATTCTTCGGCATCTTTTGTTTTCGGAAGGAACGGAACAACAGCCTTAAATTGGTATGATGCTCCTGACCCGCGTCCGGATTATTACAGATATTTTCCAAGTTATTACGACGAAGATGAATTTAATTTCGGCTATTTAACAAACTTATGGAAAAATGATGAAAATTATCGTCAATTAGATTGGGATTCTTTCTATTTTGCAAATCAGAAAAATCTTTATACGGTTGTTAATGAAGGAGGTACAGGTAAATCAGTAACAGGAAACCGTGCAAAATATATAATTGAAGAACGTCGAAATGATATTAAACGCTTTGATTTAAACTCGGTGTATTCAAAAAATTTAAAAGAAAATTTGAAATTAGTAAGTGGTTTAAATGTTATGGTTAATAAAACTCATAATTTTAAAGTTATGAGTGATTTATTAGGAGCAGATTGGTGGTTAGATATCGACCAATTTGCAGAAAGAGATTTTAGTGATGATAATTACATTCAAAATGATATAAAACATCCTAATAGAGTGATAAAAGAAGGTGATACTTTTGGTTATGATTATATTTCAAATATTACAAATTCAGATATTTTTGCCCAAATTGAAGGAAAATTTTCAAAATTTGATTTCTTTGGAGGTGTTGATTTAAAATATACGGAATTTTGGAGAACAGGAAATACAACAAATGGAAAATTTGTTTTTAATTCAGGAGGAAATTCCGACAAACAAAGATTTCTTGATTATGCAGTAAAAGTAGGAACAACATATAAAATTACAAGTAAACATTTTCTGTTATTAAATGCTGAATTTTTAACAAGAGCTCCATATTTTAATGATGCTTATATTTCGCCGAGAACTCGTGATTTCTTAATTAGCGACATTAACGGCAAAAAACTTGAAAGTGAAAAAATAATATCTGCCGATTTAAGTTATATTTTTCGTTCACAAATCGTTATGTTTAAAGTTTTGGGATATTATACCGAATTTTTTGATGGAATTCAAAATACAAGTTTTTATCACGATGAATTACGCACTTTTGTAAATTATGTAATGACAGACGTAAACGAAAGACATTATGGCGGAGAATTTGGAATGGATATAAAAGCATCTCAAACAATTAATGTTACGGGAGCTTTCGGTTATGGACGTTATTTGTATAGTTCAAGACCATCGGTAACAATAGCACAAGATAATAGTTCCGAAATTCTTGTAACTGATAAAACTGTTTATATAAAAAATTATCATGTTGGAGGAATGCCGGAACTTGCAGCAAATATCGGAATGAGATATAATGCACCTAAATATTGGTATATCGGTTTTGATGCAAATTATTTTGATGAAATTTATGTAACTTTAAATCCCGAACGCCGAACTGTAGAATCTCTTCAAGGATTATATGTAAATGATTCTCAAGTTGATGAAATATTAAATCAGGAAAAACTAAAAGGAGGGTTTACTTTAAATGTTTTTGGAGGAAAATCATGGAGAATAAAACAATATAGTTTTGGTTTTTCAGTAAGTATAAATAACGTTTTGAACAACAAAAAATTTGCAATAAGTGGCTTTGAACAATATCGTTTCGATAGAACAAATATAAATAAATTCCCTGCAAAATATACATACATGTATGGAATTAATTATTTTGTAAATTTGTTTTTTAGATTTTAATTTTAAAAGATACAACAATGAAAAAGATAAATTTTTTAATAATAACAATCGTAGCAGCAATTTTTTCATTTTTTATTTCATGTGAAAAACCTGATGTTCCTCCTTTGGAAGAGTTAAATACAAATAAAATTATTACAGTTTCCGATATTTATGATACGGTTGCAAAACGTGGCGAATATACTTTTACGGAAGAATATTTTGTTTACGGAACTATTATAATGGACGATTCAAATGGAAATATTTATAAAGAAGCCTATTTGCAGGATACGGTTAAAGGTGTAAATTTATATCATTTGAAAACAGCCGGAGCAGTTACAAAAAATTCTTATGTAAGAATAAATTTGAAAAATGTAGTGATAAAAGATTATTCAGGTAAAATAGAGTTGGATTTTGATAATTGCGATAATCCTAAATCTCAAATTATTACAATAATTGAAAATGCTCCGATTCGTCCCAAAGAAGTTTCAATAAACGATATTTTAACAGGAGAATATGTTTGTGAATTAGTAAAAATAACCGATGTTCAATTTGCAGATACAACTTTAACTTATGCTACAGCGAATGGAACTTCAAACACTAGTCGAAATTTAATGAATTGTGAAGGAAAAACAATAATTGTAAGGTCAAGTGACCAATCGGATTTTGCAGGACAAAAATTAGCTTCGGGAAAAGGTTCTATCGAAGGTGTTATGACAAAATTTATTCAAGGACAAAATACTGTTTGGCAACTTTTAATATCTGATATTTCTAAAGTAGAAATGAATGAACATAGATGTAATTAAAGATTATGAAAAAGTTAACCCAACTTGAACAAAATTCCAAAATAAATAAAAAAGCAAGCTATTGATTATTAATGGTTTTTAAATTTGTTTTTATTTTTTGCATTTTTTCAAATAACAATTCCATCAAAAAAATATCTTCTTTAAACGTGAGTTTTATATTAGATTCTTGTCCTTCAACGATAAAGATATTCTCTTTGGGAAGATATTTTTTTATAATTCCGCAATCATCAGTTGCTTGAAAATTATTATCATCAAGAAATATTTTGTATGCCTTTTTTATTGTTGAAAGTTTAAAGGCTTGCGGAGTTTGACTTTTGTAAAAATATTTTCGTTCCGGAATTTCTTCAATAATATTATTGTTTGCTTTTACAATAGTGTCGGTTATTTGAATTGCAGTATCTACAGCGTTGAAAACGTTTAAGGCTTTTATTGTGTTATTGATTATTTCTTGACTTACTAAAGGACGAACGGCATCGTGAAAAATCATATTGCATTCATTTTCTGTAGAATATGTTCTGATTGCGACAAAACTTGATTCGTAGCGTTCGTTACCTCCAATAAGAATATGTTTTATTTTTGTCCAATTATTATTTTTTACAAATTCTTTAACTTTTGTAATATATAGGCAATTTACAACTATTACAATTTCGTCTATATTTTCATTTTTTTCATAAGCATCAACAGAATGCTCAAGAACAGTTTTTCCTGCAAAAGAATAAAATTGTTTTGGGATTTTATCTCCAAACCGAGAGCCACTACCTGCGGCTAATATTATTGCGATATTTTTCATTGTTTAGACTGTTTTTCTGTTAAAATATAGTTATTTATTGTTAAAAAATATATTTCCGTAATAAAATCCATTGATTTAATCCAAATATCTGAATTTCAAAATTATGCATAATTATTTATGTTCGATAATTCAATATGCAAAACGGGCTATTTTCATAAATTATTAATTCTATCAATGACCGGATTTGCATAAATTTGTAAAAAAATTTCTTGTAGTTCTGAGTAATCTCCTTCAACGTTTTTGAGAGATTCTTCTATATAGTTAATAAACCCAAATTTTTCTTCCGGATTGTATTGGTCGCAAAAGACATCAGAATTGTTGAAAATGTCATAAGCGATGTAGTTCGTTTTCCATAGTTTGTAGTTAGAATATACACGTTTGTCGATTATATTAGCTAATTGTTTAAATTTGTGGATTTTGTGCATATCGTTACAGATAATTAATTCATCAATTGTTATAGAATCGCAAGTAGTAATATGGATATTTCCTTTCCATTGTTTAATTCCTGTTAGGATACTGTTAAAGTCTTCGTTAGGTGCTTTGATATATTTTTGTCGTCTTGTTTTATATATTTCAACAGTTTTTAGAATATCGCAAGGTTCGTATTCGTAAGAGATAGCGATTGGAGTAATTTTTAATTCATCAAGATTACTGACAAAATTTTTTTTGCTACTCATTGCGAACATTTTCAAAACAGCTTCATCGGTTTTGTCGTGTCCATCTTTTGTACGTCCGTTTCTTTGCGCAATCCAAGTTGAATTGTGCTTTTCTGTGATAGCATATCGCATATAATGAGAAACATGCATGGAATTGATAAAAATTTCTCTTAAACTGCCACCACGAACGATTTTAAACATTTTGTTAATTTTTCCAAGGTCGATGATAAATTGCGACATCATCAAATTGTTACCGAAAGTAATTTCTGAAGTCTCAATGTTATTATTATATAAAATTAATTGAAAAATTGCCGAATCCAAAACAATGTCTCGATGGTTAGTGATAAACATATATTTGTTATTGTTGTTTAGTTTTTCAAAACCTGAGGAAGAAAGATTATTTGCAGTTGAGTTGAAAATTTTTTCTAATGCAAGGTGCATAATTTTTTCTTGGAACTCAGCAATGGTTTTTATTTTACAAAAATTTTCAGTAAAATGTTTTAGTTCAACCTCCGGAAATAAATATTTAACAATCAGTGGGAAATATTCATTTTCAGAAATCCTTTTTACTACTTCCGGAACTTCATTATCGTTGTATGGGCGAGTATCTTCAAAATTAAAATCAGTCATATTATTTTAGATTTACGATTTTAGATGTGAGTAGTGAGACCGTTCGCCCTTTTTCGGTTACTGATTTTGTCGGAGTATTGTCTGTCTTTTAGTTCGACTTCGTTCACTAACCTTGCTCAATACAAATTTTGCTTCTATGAGCGTAGCGGTAATTTTTCACTTAAATTTTTATCTGTTGTCAAAAAATTTTACAGGTTTTCTTTTTATTTCAGGCATAGATATTTTTTTTATATTTTCAATAGAGTCGAAAACAATTTCCGGAGTAACTCGTAATTTTGCTCGAAAACGGTCTTTTAAATCTTTAATTATTTCTTCATTCTGGTAAATTGTGCCTATTTTTACTGAAACATCATCAGTTCCTAATTCGTTAGTACTGACCACAATGATATAATTTTCAACAAAATCGGCATTATCCAAAACGTCAAAAATTGTAGCCGGATAAAGTGTCGTTCCTTTAAGTTTTATCATTTGATTTTTTCTTCCTAAAATCGGACTAATTCTCATTGACGTTCTTCCGCAAGAGCATTTTTCATAGTTAAATTTTGTTATATCTCCTGTTTTAAATCTTAAAAGCGGCATTCCTTCAACACCAATTGTAGTAATTGTAAGTTCTCCAAAATCACCATCTTTGACTACATTATTATTTTCATCAAGAAGTTCACAAATAATTAACTCCGGATGATGATGACCGCCTTTTCCGGCTTCGCATTCGCAAAATGTTGTATTCATTTCCGTTGATGCGTAAGTTGAATATAATTCGATATTCCAATTTTCTTTTATTTTTTGTCCTAATAGATTGAGAGAAAAGTCGTTAGTGCGTAAATTTTCGCCAATACAAATAGCTTTTTTGATACTTGAATTTTTATAATCAATATTATGTTCTTTGGCGTAATTAATGATTTTAAGGATAAAAGAAGGAACGCAAATAATTGAATCAGGTTTTAATCGGTTTATTGTATCCCATTGAAGTTCGGGGATTCCGTTTCCAACTCTAATAATACTTGCACCTAATTTTCTTATTCCCAAAAAGTAAGCCAAACCTGCCATAAATCTTTTGTCGATAGTTGTCATTAATTGGAAAATATTTCCGGGTTTTGCTCCGGCACAAGAAAAAGAAATTGCTTCATTGTAAGCAAGTCGGTCAAGGTCGTATGAAGTTGCTGCGAAAATTGTTGGGTCGCTTAAAGTGCCGGAAGTTGTCATATAATCAACAATTTTTTGTTTTGGAACGCAAATAAAATCGTCATTATATTTTTGTAAATCTTCTTTTGTTATAACCGGAATATTTTTTAAATCATTTAATTTAATTATTTTTTCAATATTTATTTTATTTTCAGAAAATAATTTAGAATAAAAAGGAGATTTATTATTAAGGTAAATTAATAATTCATGAAGTTTTTTTTCTTGGAAAAGTTTAATTTCTGATTGTGCTTTGTATTCAATTTCAGGGTAGAAGTTTGTCATTTTGATATATTAATTTCTTTAAGCCAATTAATAAAAACATATTTCCATTGAGCAGCATCTTTTCCTAACTTATCATTTAAACCGAATCCGTGTCCTCCGTTATCATAGAGTAGAAATTTGAAATTTGGAATTTTTTTGTTCAGAAAAGCATCATTTAGGACAAGGCTATTGTGGAAATTTACTTTTGGGTCGTCTTTTGTGGCGACAAGTAGAGTAGGAGGCATATTGTCGGAAATTTGCAATTCCATTGAAAATTTATTTTTTGTTTCTTGATCGGGATGCAAGCCTAATAGATTTTTTCTGCTTTTCTTGTGAACAATACTGTCTTGCATTGAAACTACAGGATAAACAGGAACAATGAAATTCGGTTTAAGATTACTTGGTTTAATATTGTATTTTTCTAAATAATTGATGTTTTGAAAAACGCCAGACATTAAAGAAAGATGTCCTCCGGCAGAAAAACCAATTACGCCTAGAGCGTCCGGATTAATATTATATTTTTCTGCATTTTTTCGTAAAAAATAAATCGCTGCTTGTAAATCTTCAATTTCCGAAGGATAATGATATCCATTTTTTTTGACACGATATTCGAGAATAAAAGCGTTAATTCCTTGATTATTAAGCCATTTGGCGACTTCAAAACCTTCTGTTTTTATTCCCATTAAATGAGCATAACTTCCACCGGGAAGAATGATTGCTGCAATTTTTGTATTTATCGAATCCGGAGCTTTAGAAATGTATAAAGTCGTATGATTTTCTTTTTTTACATCTAATTCTTTCCACAATTTTATGTTTGCAGGTTGTGAAAACATAAAATTTATATAGAAAATTAGCGAAGAGAAAAAAGATGTGATTTTCATTATTCGTAAAAAATTAGTAGTAATATTTTTCATTTATAATATCTTTTTACATCGTCTCCGGAAATTTCTGTATAAATTGGATTGACAAAATTGTTGTTTGAATATTCAAAATTTACTAAAAAAAATTCTTCGTCATAAAAAGAAAGTTTCGAGTTCATTCCCGGATTATGTTCGATATAGGTTATTTTATCTTGCGGAATAGTAAATTCGTTACAGATTTGTTTTGCTAAAGAACAAACCGCCTGAGTAACTGAAGTTCCGGGATTATCTTTGTAGAGTTCAGAAACGATTATAGTGTAATTATCGTTTTTGTTAAGAATTTTTAATCCGCATTTTGAAGGAATATCCCAAATTCCTTTAAAATGGAATATTTTGTCAATTTCGGCAAAAGATGTTTTCATTTAATTATTATTCTATTTATTTTATTTACAAAAATAATAAAAATAGGAATATTAAAAAAATAAATAGGGAAATTTATTTTAACAAAAATCCATATTCATAAATTTTCGGTTCAATCTGCTGTAATCATATTTTTTCATTTATACTAACCGATTTTATGGTTACAGCAGTAAGTTTATGAAGGGGGAATAAAAAAGTGCTAATAAATAATGTTAGAGATAAATTAATTCAAAGAGTTTTTTCTGTGATAACTAAAAAAACACCTTACAACACTTGCTATATCAATAAATTAGCTTGTTGAAAAATATTTTAATTTTTATTTGGGAATATCATAGAAAACTCTTTGACGAAAATTTTTGAAAATCTGTTTAGAGTGTTCCTGTGGCGAAGTCAGGAAATAAATGTTAGAGAATATAATCCAATTTTTATAATAGGCATAATTTTTGCCTAATTTAAGTATAAGACTTTTTTCAAACCAAATATTTTTTTCAATGCTAAAAGATATCAAAATTATTAAAACTATTAATCCGGATTTACAACGCTTCGAATCATCATTAGACGAAATAATAAAATTGTATGATTATTTTCCTGATAAAATTTTACAATATATTTTAGAAACAAAAGGAAAGAAAATTAGACCATCATTAACTTATCTTTCAGCACATTTATTTGGGAAACCAACTATCTCTACCGACACCGCAGCATTAATTATTGAATTGATGCACATTGCAAGTCTTCTGCATGATGATGTAATTGACGAAGCAAAATTAAGACGAAAACAACTGACTGTAAATTCAAAATGGGATAATAAAACGGCAATTCTTACAGGAGATTTTATTTTTTCTTTAGCAATGAAAATTGCTGCACAAACTAAAGAATATTATTTATTTGATTTAATATCGCCTGCTGTAATGGATTTGTCTCTTGGTGAAATTTATGAAATAAAATTTTCAAATTATTTTGAGATAAATAAAGAAAAATATTTTCAAATTATTCGATTAAAAACGGCTGCGTTAATTGCATGTTGTTTTGAATGTGGAGCATATTCAGTAAAAGCAGAAAAAAATGAAATTGAAACAGCAAAAAAATTAGGTGAAATAATTGGTATAATGTTTCAAATAAAAGATGATATGCTAGATTATATTGGCAAAAAAACAGGAAAAGAAATTGGAATTGATATTAAAGATAAAAAAATAACACTTCCTCTAATTTTAGCCTATCACAATATGGATGAAAAATCTAAAAAAGAAATTGAAAATTTATGGGAAAATGTTGATGAAAGAAATTTTCAAAGAATAATCAGTTTAGTTGTTGAAAATAAAGGAATTGAAAAATCAGAGGAAATATTATTTCAGTATAGATCAGAATCCAAACAACTTTTGGAAAAATTTTCAAATAAAAAGATAATTTCAACAATCAAAAAATTAATAGAATATTTAACTGTTCGAGATAAATAAATTATGATGAAAACATTATTAATTGTAATAATAATAATTGCTGTGTCAATGTTATTTTTGGGAATAAAATTAATTTTTCGTAAAAATAATTATAAATGTAAAAATAATTCTGCCTGCGGTTTTTGTGAAAAAAAGGACGATTGTGGAAAATAAGAGAAAAGTACGAACAGGAAAAGTTAATCATTAAAAAATTACTAAATTTATTATTTTTCAACTTCCACTTAAACCCCAAAAATTCTAAAAAACTAAATAACAAAAATCATAAATCCAAAAAAAAGTATTACTTTTGTAAAATAAGATATATTAAATATGAAAAAATCATTAACAATAGTACTGTCTTTATTATTAGCATTTTGTGTTTATGGTCAAGATAAAAAAATTTCCGGAGGTTTATATTTGGGAACAGGTCTTTCGTGGTGTAGTTCCGACACAAAAGCTGTTACAAGAGATGGAGCTAAAATGAATTATGGTGTCGGTCTTACGATGGATTATAATTTCGTTGACAATTTTGGCTTATCACTTTCTTTTGGTTACCAAAATTTAGGTTCTAAATTAAAATATCAATATGGAGCAGGAGAAGTTCTTTTTAATAAAGCAGAAATTGATAGGTTAATATATGTAGATTCAAGTTCGGCTGTTAAATATTCACTCAATTGTTTGGAACTTCCAATTGGTTTGAAAGGAAAGACTAATGAAATTGAAATAGGAATGATTCCATTTACATTTTTTCTTAAAGCCGAAGTTGTGCCGGCTCTTGTATTATCTGCAAAAGGAAATTATCTAAAAGGAATAGGAACCCAGTCTGAATTTCTTGAACCTCGTGCTTATGAAAACGAATTAATTACAAAAGATATTAAAAGATTTCAATTAGGTTGGAGAGTTGGAGGAGGAATGGAAATGGGACTCTCGGGAACTACTCGTTTACTTGTTGAATTATATTTTAATGGTGGAATTTTGGATGTTGATAAAACAAAGTGTTTTACGTCTAAAGCTGAATATGTTTCTTCTATCGGTTCTTTAGAACAACCAAGCACAAATCCTATTATTAGAATCAGCAATGTTGGTTTAAAAGTTGGCGTATTGTTTTAATTTTATATATAATTCAGTAAATGAAAGTTTGCATTGCTCAACTAAATTATCATCTCGGTAATTTTGAATCGAATTTTAGTAAAATAAAAAATGCAATTATTCATGCAAAAGAACAAAAAGCGGATTTAATTGTTTTTTCAGAACTAGCTATTTGTGGTTATTATCCGATAGATTTACTTGAAAAGAAGACTTTTGTTGAAAATTGTGATAAATATTTAAAAAAAATCATAGATTTATCAAATAATATAGGAATAATTATTGGATTACCAACAATTAATCCTTCTGAAAGAGGAAAAAAATTATTTAATTCAGCTGCTTTTATATTTAATGGAGAATTAAAAAAACTTGTTCATAAAACTTTACTTCCAACTTATGATATTTTTGATGAATATCGACATTTTGAACCAAATAATGTTTTTGAATTAATTGAATTCAATGGAGAGAAAATAGCGATTACAATATGTGAAGATATTTGGGACGAACAAAAAGTTTATGGAGATTTTGGCAAAAAAACTATTTATAATAATAATCCATTTGATATATTGGCAAAATTAAATCCGGATTTTGTAATAAATATTTCGGCTTCGCCATTTTCATATAATCAAGTTAACAATCGCAGAAATGTGCTTCTTGATAAATCTATAAAATATTCATTGCCAATACTTTATGTAAATCAGGTGGGAGCAAATACCGATTTGATTTTTGACGGTGGAAGTTTGGCAGTAAATTCAAAACGACAAATAGTTTTAGAATGTAAATATTTTGAAGAAGATATTCAAATAATTGATACAAGCCTATTTAATTCATATTTGGAGGTTTCTGGTAACAGGAATCGAATTGAGGATATTTATTCAGCATTAACTTTGGGCATTAAAGATTATTTTGCAAAATCAGGATTTTCAAAAGCAGTTTTAGGACTTTCCGGAGGAATAGATTCTGCTGTAACTCTTGCAATTGCAGTAGATGCCCTCGGACACGAAAATGTGATGTCAATTTTAATGCCTGCAAAATATTCAAGCGACCATTCTATCAACGATTCTATTGAAATGTTAAAACGAACTTCCTCTCCATACCAAATTGTAAATATTGAAAACATTCGTTTGGAACTTTTAAATACTTTAAATGAAGTTTTTATTGGTACAAAAGAAGATATTACAGAAGAAAATATTCAAGCACGAATTAGAGGAACAATTTTAATGGCATTTTCAAATAAATTTGGGAATATTTTACTGAATACTTCAAATAAAAGCGAATTTGCAGTTGGATATTCAACTTTATATGGCGATATGAACGGCGCTTTATCAATTCTCGGCGATGTTTATAAAACTGATGTTTATAAATTAGCAAATTTTATCAACGAAAAACATAATAATATTATTCCGCAAAATATTATTAATAAAGCACCATCTGCAGAATTACGACCAAATCAAAAAGATGAAGATTCTCTTCCGCCATATGAAATTTTAGATAAAATTTTATTTTCTTATATTGAAAAAAAACTATCAAAAGAAGAAATTTTAGGTTTTGATGAGGAAACAGTGAATTATGTCATAAAATTAGTAAATAACAGCGAATTTAAAAGATTTCAGGCTGCGCCAATTTTAAGAATTTCGTCAAAAGCATTTGGACAAGGAAGAAAATTTCCGATAGTTGCAAAATATTAAAACAGAAAACAACGTATAGTTATTAAAATTTATTAAACATTTTCGGCATTTTCGATTCAAAAGTAATCATTTTTCCGGTTTCAGGATGTTTTATTGTTAAAGAAGTTGCGTGCAAACCCAATCTATTTATCGGATTTGATTTTGCACCATATTTTTCATCTCCGACAACCGGATGCCCGATACTTTGCATTTGAACCCTGATTTGATTTTTTCGTCCGGTTAACAATTCGACTTGCAATAAAGTAAATTTTTTTGTTCGCTGAATAACGATATAATTTGAGATTGCAAGTTGACCGCCATTGTCGAAATTGCAAGAATACATTTTTTTTGATTTTTGGTCTTCGGTAAGCCAAGAAGTAATTGTTCCAAATTCTTTTTCAGCTTCGCCTTCTACAAGAGCAAAATATATTTTCTCATGTTCGTCATTATGCCAATTATCTTTTAAAATTGTTTGAACATATTTTTTTTTCGCAAAAAGCAAAACTCCAGAAGTATCTCTATCTAAACGATGGACATAAAATAGTGTATTTTTTAAATTTTTCGCTTTAAAATATTCAATCAAATTATTATAAACTGATTTTTCTTTTTTATTTATCAAGGAGTTTGTCAGGATACCTACACCTTTATCTACAACAATTATTGATTCATCTTCATAAATGATCTTTATTTTGCCATTTAGCGGAACGATTTTTTTTGCAGAATCAATTTCAACAATATCTCCGGATTTTAGTTGGCAATCAAATTTTGACACAGACAATTCGTTTACTAAAACTTGATTATTTTTTAAAAGTGATTTTATTTTAGTTCGGCTCATTCCGCCCATTTTTTCGAGCAGAAAATCCATTAAAATGGCTTCTTTTTTTACAGAGATCTTTGTTTTTCCTTTATTTGACATTAATTTTATTTTAAATCTTTTGGTGTAATACGTTTTAATAATTTTCCGGAACCCATATCAACATCTTCCCAATTAAAAGTATCAATAGAAATATGATTTAACCCACAAGTTGGTAGAACTTCAAAGTCGCTATTAATCAAAAGATTCGTGAATTCGGATATTGCAGAGTTGTGTCCAACAATAATTATATGATGAGTTGTTGGTGTAAGTTCTAACAATAGTTCAAAGAAATATGAAGCCGAACAATCATAGAGTTCGTCATCAAAAGTAATTTTTTGAATCGGATAATTAATTTGTTCTGCAATAAGATTTGCTGTTTGAATAGCTCTTTGTGCGGAACTGGAAAAAATCAAATTAACTTTTGGCAAATTAGTTTTGATATAATTTCCGATTAATTTTGAGTCGTTTATTCCTTTTTCGTTTAGTTTTCTATCAAAATCAGACATAGTACTTGCGACTTCTTCAGGTTTTGCGTGTCTTATTGCTGTAATATATTTCATTATGATTTTAGATTTAGATTTTATATCTTATTAGAAACGTAGTGTGTTTACGTCTTTATTAATTACAGACGCACAATTGTGCATATCTCCTGTCATTATTATTTCGTATGCTTTTTTAGCTGCTATTTGTTCTGCATCTTTTTTGCTCCAACCTTTTCCTGTTGCAATAAATTTACCTTCTAAACATATTTCGCATAAAAAATGTTGGATTTTTTCATTTTCTTCAATATTTTCAAATGTAGAAAACTCTAATTTATATTTATTTTTTTGAGAATAAATTAATAATAATGATTTATAATTGTTGCCATTATATTTTTCTTCTAAATTTGGAAAGAAAACAGAAATTGTATTTTTAATGAATTTTGTTGCAAATTTATATCCTCTGTCAAAATAAATAGCTCCGACTAAAGCTTCAAAGCTATTTCCAAGCATATTATTTGCGTGAAAATATGTATTATTATTTTTAAAAGAAAGTATTTTTGCTAATCTGTATTCGGAAGCAATTTTGTTTAACATTTTTCTATTTACAATACTGGCACGTAAAACTGTTAATTCGCCTTCGTTTGCATTAGGAAATTTTTCAAATAGAAATTCTGTAACGATTAAAGTTATAATTGCATCTCCTATAAATTCTAATCTTTCATTATTTTGATTATTATTAATATTTTTTTTTATAACTGAGCTATGAGTTAATGCTTTTCTATAAATAGAAAGATTTTTAGGTTTAAATCCCAAAATTTTTTGTAAATGATTAGAAAATAATTTTTCTTCCGGAGTTAATTTTCTAAAGAAAAACATAGTTGTTGAAAGTTAATCATTCAGCTTTTTTTACAATTACAGATGTGTTATGACCGCCAAAACCGAAAGTATTACTTAAAGCGTATGTAATATTACGTTTTTGAGCAGTGTTTAGTGTTAAATTGAAACGTTTGTCAATATTTTCGTCCCAAACTTGATGATTTATTGTAGGTGGAACAATACTGTCGTTTATTGCAAGTACACAAAATGCTAATTCTATTGCTCCGGCAGCTCCTAATAAATGTCCGACCATTGATTTTGTAGAGCTAATATTTGTTTTGAAAGCATCATCGCCAAAAACTTTATTTATAGCTATTAACTCAGAAATATCACCCAGCGGGGTAGAGGTTCCATGAACATTTATATAATCAATTTTGTCTGAGCTGATTTCTGCTTGTTTTAGAGCGTTTTCCATTACTAAGGCTGCTCCTAATCCTTCAGGATGAGGCGCAACAATATGGTATCCATCGGCTGAAAGTCCGCATCCAACTATTTCTGCCAGAATCTTTGCTCCGCGTTTTTTTGCAAATTCATAATCTTCAATTATTAAAGAACAACCTCCTTCTCCCATAACAAAGCCGGAACGAGTGGCACAAAATGGACGAGATGCTGTTTTGTATTCTTCATTATTTACAGAAAGAGCTTTCATTGATTGAAATCCGCCGATTCCCATTTCGGAAACTGCCGATTCAGAACCTCCGGAGACAATAACATCTGCCATTCCCAAACGAATAAGATTATAGGCATCAATTACTGCATTTGTTGAAGAAGCGCATGCAGAAACGGTACAATAGTTTGGCCCCATTAAACCATGTTTTATCGAAATATGACCTGCTGCAATATCTGTTATAATTCTTGGAATGAAAAAAGGACTAATACGTGGCTCAAAATTTCCTAAAACATATTGTTTTAGTTCGTCGGTAATAGTTTGAATACCTCCTATGCCGGAAGCCCAAACAACTCCTATTCGCGTTTTGTCAAGATTTGGTAAATCTAAATTTGCATTTTTTATAGCCTCATCCGCGGCAATCATCGCAAATTGAGAGAATCTATCCATCTTTTTGATTTCATTTCTATCAAAATAGTCGTTAGGAGAATATCCTTTTACTTCACAAGCGAATTTAACTTTAAATAAAGTTGTATCAAAAAGAGTAATTAAATCACTACCACTTACACCGTTAACAATGTTTTTCCATGTAGTGGCAGTGTTTAATCCAACTGGGGAAATCATTCCAATTCCAGTTATAACTACTCTTTTTAAATCCATTAAATAAATTTGAAGATTTTATTAAACTTTTTTGTCTTCAAGTTGTTTTTCAACAAACTTAGCTACTTTTTCAACAGTGTCTAAATTTTCTACTTCGGAATCATTAATTTGAATGTCAAATTCTTTTTCTAATTCCATAATTAATTCAATTGAATCTAATGAATCTGCACCTAAATCAGTTGTAAAACTTGCTGTAGGGACTACTTCATTTTTGTCAACGCCTAATTTGTCGACTACTACTTTTGTAATTCTTTGATAAATTTCTGACATAATTATATATTTTATAAAAAAAATTTAATAATTTTGAGGTTACAAAAGTAACATGTTTTTATGAATTTATTACATGTTTTTTTGTTTTTTTGTTTTTCTCGTTATAAACGGTTAATTTTGAAATAGTTAAATTGTATGAAAAGAACCATTAATATAGCTTTATTTGCTTCTGGAACCGGCACAAATGTCGAAAATATTTTCAAATATTTTCAAAAAAATGAAAATATTCGCATAAAATGTGTTTTATGCAATAATAAAAATGCCTATGTTTTACAAAGAGCCAAAAATTTAGAATTAGAAAGTTTGCTTTTTGACCGAATTATGTATAATGATGAGAAATTGATTCTTAATTATTTAAAAATACGAGAAATTGATTTTATAATTTTAGCCGGTTTTTTGTGGTTAATACCTGAATATCTTATAAATCAATTTCCAAATAAAATTATTAATATTCATCCTGCATTGTTGCCAAAATATGGCGGAAAAGGAATGTTTGGAGAAAATGTTCATAAAGCTGTCCTTGAAAATCATGAAACAATTACCGGAATTACAGTGCATTATGTCAATAAAAATTATGACGAAGGAAGCATAATTGCTCAAAAAACCGTTGAAATTACTAAGGAAGATACAATTGAAACAATAGCAGAAAAAATACATATTTTAGAACAAAAATATTTTCCACAAATTATCGAAAATATTTTATAAATTTGTTAAAAAATAATTGTTATGAAAAAAGTCAAATATTTTTTATTTTATTTTATTTTATTTTATTTTATAAATTTTAATCTTTTGGGACAAATTCCAACGGGATATTATAATGGAGCAGAAAATTTAACAGGGGATAATTTACGCACATTTTTATTTAATAAAATAAAAACACATACACAATTATCTTACGGTGACTTATGGACAGCATTCCAACAGACAGATAAAAAATCTGACGGAAGAGTTTGGGATATGTATTCAAATTGTTTATTTACATTTGTTTCAAATCAATGCGGAAACTATAATTCGGAATGTGATTGTTACAATCGTGAACATTCGTTCCCTGATTCTTGGTTTCATGATGCAGCGCCAATGCACACAGATATTTTTCACATGTATCCGACTGATGGTTGGGTAAATAACAAACGTGGGAATCTGCCATTTGGAGAAGTAGGAACTGCAACATATACATCCGGAAATGGAAGTAGAGTTGGAAGTGCTCGTAATGGTTTGGGGTATTACGGTAATGTTTACGAACCACTTACAGAATATAAGGGAGATTTTGCCCGTACTTATTTTTATATGTTAACTTGCTATAAAGATAAAATTTCGGGTTGGAATAGCGATATGTTATTGGGAGATAATTTTTCAAATTGGGCTAAAAATATGCTTATCGCTTGGAGTATAAATGATGCCGTTTCTGAAAAAGAAATTAATAGGAACAATATAATTTATACTAATTTTCAGTATAATCGGAATCCATTTATTGATTGTCCCGAATATGCACGTTTAATCTGGGACGAAAGTTATCAACAACCAACTATAACTATTAATAGTCCACAAAATAATTTTTCAACATCTTCTTCTTCTGTGGAAGTTAATTTTCATATAAATTCTGTCGAACAAAATTTGCAAATTAGTTATTATCTAAATAATACTCTTATTAATTGTACTTCGGAAAGTTCTGTAACTATTAATAATTTAATTTCAGGAAATAATACAATAAAACTTATCGTAGCTTCTCACGATTGTAACTGCCCATTAGTATCTCAGCAAATTATAGTTCAAAAAACAGGTATTACATCTATTGAAGAAAATAAAATTGAAGAAACAAAAATTTACTATAATTCTGATTCTGACAATATCATTTTGTCTCATCCAAATAAAAAAATAAAAGATGTATTTGTTTTAGATATTACAGGGAAAGTTATTTTAAAAGAACAAGTTAATAATTTAGAAACAAATATTAATGCATATAAATTTGAAAATGGTATATATATTGTTTCCGTACATTTAGAATCAGGAGAAATTTTTAATGAAAAAATTATAATTATTAAATAAAAAATTATTTTAAAAACCTTTATATTAAAATTTGATAAATATCAATAAAAGGAATCTATTACATTATAAATACAACCTTTCCCTTGTTACAAACGAAATGTTACAAACGAAATGGAGGATAAGGAGCGTAGATTTTAAGATTTTTATTTCAAAATCTATGGAACATCAACCCGATTTAAAATTTCACTAATAATTTCTTCACTTGTAATATTTTCTGCTTCTGCTTCATAAGTCAGTCCGATTCTATGGCGTAAAACATCGCTACAAACGGCTCTAATATCTTCAGGAATCACATATCCTCTACGATTTATAAAAGCGAACGCTTTTGCAGCTAATGCCAAATTTATTGAAGCACGAGGAGAACCTCCGAAAGAAATCATATCTTTTAATTTTTTCAAATCGTATTTTTCCGGATAACGAGTTGCAAAAACAATATCAAGAATATATTTTTCGATTTTTTCGTCTAAATAAACATCACGAACAACAGCTTTTGCGTTGATAATATTTTCAGGACTTAAAATCGTATTTGCTTTTGGCATTGTTAAAGAAAGGTTTTCACGAATAATCATTCTTTCTTCTTCAAATTCAGGATAAAAGATTTTTAATTTCAACATAAATCTATCAACTTGAGCTTCCGGCAAAGGGTATGTCCCTTCTTGTTCAATTGGATTTTGTGTTGCCATAACTAAAAATGGTTTTTCCATGAGATATGTTTGGTCTCCAATTGTAACCTGACGTTCTTGCATGGCTTCTAAAAGAGCAGATTGAACTTTTGCCGGTGCTCTATTAATTTCATCAGCTAAAATAAAATTTGCAAAAATTGGTCCTTTTTTTACCAAAAATTCTTCTTTTTTCTGACTATAAATCATTGTTCCAACAAGGTCGGCCGGTAATAAATCAGGCGTAAATTGAATTCTTGCAAATTTTGCATCAATAATAGTAGCAATTGTGTTAATTGCTAAAGTTTTTGCTAATCCCGGAACGCCTTCTAAAAGAATATGTCCGTCAGATAATAGTCCGATTAACAATCCTTCTATCAAATGTTTTTGACCAACAATTACTTTTTTCATTTCTAAGTTGATTAAATCAACAAATGAACTTTCTTTTTGAATTCTTTCGTTTAGTTCTCTTATATCTACACTGTTTTCCATATTATTATTTTTGATTTTTGAGAAAAACGATAAAAAGTTTAGTTTTATTATAAAATAAATGAAAAAAATTATGTATTAGATTTATTAAAATATTAATTTTGTAAAAAAACATAATGAAAAAACTAATTGCTAAAAATATTTTTATAATTACAATATTATTATTCTATTTAACTGCAAATTCACAAACAAATCCTGAGAAAATAGCTCTTTCAAAACAATATGTAGAAAATAATCAATACAAAGAGGCAAAAGAATTTTTACAAAATTTGCTAAAAGACGATTCGGAAAATTCAGAGATTTTATCAATTTATGGCTTTTCTTTACTAAAATTAGGAGAAACTGACTCTGCAATTTTATATTTTGAAAAATCAATAAAATTAAATCAAAATTGTGCATTGTGTTATGCAGGATTGGCAAAATTCTGCTACGAAGAAAATCCTGAAAAAGCAAACAAATATCTGGAAAAAGCCACAAATATAGACCCAACAATTCCATTTATTTATTATGTTAAAGGATTGATATTCAGAAAGAATAAAGAATACGACAAAGCAATTTCAGAATTTTCAAAAGCACTTTATTTTGACAACAAAAATCTTGATTATTTATTTGAACGAGGTGGAACATATATGTTGCAAAATGAATTACATAAAGCAATTACCGATTATCAAAATATTTTAAAAATAGATATTCTCGATTCAAAAACACATTATTATTTAGCATATACTTTTATGATGAATAATGATTTAGAAAAAGCAGAAACAAGTATTGAAGACGCAATAAAAGCTGACTCCACAAATGCAGAATATTTCAATTTATTATTTTCAATTTTGTACCAAAAAAAAGAATTTTATGATGCCGAATCAGCTCTTTTCAAATCGCTTGAAATAAATCCGGACGATTTTAATGTTTACATCAATTTAGGAGATTTATATTTTCAAGCAAATCAATATGATGCGTTTTGCGAGGCATATCAAAAAGCATTAGAAAAAATTCCGGCAACCGACAAAGCTATGATTTCGGAAATTAAAACAAAAACCGACAAATTTTGTAACAAAAATTCGGATGCATATTTCTATTTAAGGTCTCAAGGACTTTTTAGTGAAGGAAAATATAACGAAAGTATAGAAATGGCAAACCGAGGATTAAAAATTAATAAACAAAGCTCTATACTTTATAATCTAAAATCGTCTGCTTTTATAGCCCAAAACAAATTCGTAGAAGCAGAAATCGAAACAAATAACAGTTTGCTCAATACAAATAATTTGGAAAAAGAAATAAATTTATATCAAGCTGTACAACTAACGCCAGAACAAATTGTAAGCATGAAAAATTCATATATTGCAAGAATTTATTTCCAAAAAGCCATAATTCAATTAGTTAAACAAGATTACGACAATTCTTTACAATCTTTAAATACAGGATATGAATTAGCAACGAAAGAAAAAACTTTCCCCGGAATAGAATTCTTTCATATCTTAAAATCAATCAATTATATTGCTATGGGAAACATAAAAACGGCAGAAACTTCCATAAATGCAGCACACAAATCTAATCCTAAAAATCCGATATGTTCTCTTTTTACAGCTTATTATCTTCTCTTTTCAGCCTGCGAATATGTTCCTGTAAATCTGCAATTTGAATATAATGAAGACATAAAAGTTCCTCGAATAATTTTACCGACCTTATCAATAAAAGTAGAACAAAAATCAAATCTTCAAGATGCAATTTTATTATGTGATAGATTAATTCAAAGGTATCCAAAAAATCCGTATTCATATTTAATAAAAGCAAAAGCTATGCAATTATTAGACGTTTTAAATTATCAGGAAATTGCAAAAGAAGCTGAAGAATTAGGGGTGAAAGATGTTTATAAAGAATTAAATATCAAAAAATAAAAAAAGGCTGAAAATATTTTCCCCAGCCATTTTTTATTTAAAAATTAATTTTATTGTCTAATATCTAATTCGTTAATAAGATTTTTAGCACCATAAACTTCGTCTATAACCCAAAGAACATATCGCGAATCAACATTGATAGTTCTTTGTAATTGAGTGTTAAACGACAAATTGCTTGCAAGCCATTCCCAATTTCCATCGAAAGCTAAACCAATTAACTCGCCGTTAGCGTTCATAATTGGAGAACCTGAATTTCCGCCGGTAATATCGTTATCGCTAAGGAAACAAACCGGCATTTTTCCGTTTGTGTCGGCATAACGACCGAATTGTTTTGCTAAAATTCTATCTTTAAGTTCTTTTGAAACAATAAATTCAGGGTCTGTCGGATTTTCTTTTTCTAAAATTCCATCGGTATATGTAATAAATTTGTAATAAACGCCATCTTTTGGAAAATAACTTTTTACAGTTCCATAAGTTAATCTTAAAGAAGAATTTGCATCAGGATAGAAAGTTCCACCATAAAATTCTCTAATTCCTTCAATTAGAAGACGGTCTAATGGTTCTAATTTTGAATTTGCCGACAAATAAGCACCTTGAATTGTCATAACTTCTTTTATTGCATATTCAACTAAAACATTAATAGGGTCGTTTTTTAGAACTTTCAAATTTGGTTTGTTTAAAAATGCCGACATTCTTGTTTTATCTGTAAAAATAGATTTTGTATAAACAGCATCAGCAAATTTATTAATTGATTCTAATTCAGAATTAGCCTTATAATTTTTGAAAATATATTCTGAGAAAATTTTACAACGTCTTTCTGTCGGAATATCATTATAATAAGCAGTTAAACTTGCGATAAATATTTTTTTGTCGGTAGAAGCAAAATATTTTACAAATAATTCGTCTGCTTCTAATTTTAATTCAGCTACAGTATTATCAATTCTTTCTTTATTTTCTTTTGGTTTTTCTAAAAATTTTGCCAAGCCGCCAAAAGAGCGAGCTGCCAAAACATTAGCGCCGGACATTAAAATTCCATAATTCAAATATAAAAGATCTTGAGTTGCCGGACCTAATTTTTCATAATTAGTTTTAAGGTTTTCTAAAACTTTTCCATATTTTTCTGTTCTTTTTTCATCTTGAGAAACCCAATTCATAAAATCTTGTTCTTGTTTTTGACGGTCAGCGATAAGATTATTATTTTTCAAAGTTGTCATTTCTCCGTTTAGATTTTTCCAAGCGTTAGCACTTGAAGCATAAGAATCAGCGAGAGCAAGTTTTATTTCAACATTTGCATCCATATCAGGACGTTGAGCAGATAATTGAACATCAAATAATTTTACAATCGTAGGATTGAAAAAATCTTTTTTATATTGCATTCCATAAGAAGAAATAAATCTTTCAGTTGTGCCCGGATATCCCATAATCATTGTAAAATCACTTTCTTCAAGATGTTTTATTGAAATTGGGAGAGAGTGCAAAGGAACATAAGGAATATTATTTTTATCAAATCCTTTTGTAGCTTTTCCGTCCGGAGACATATAAATTCTAAAAATCGAAAAATCGCCAGTATGACGAGGCCACATCCAATTATCGGTATCGCCACCGAATTTACCGATAGACGAAGGAGGAGCACCAACAAAACGAACATCTCCAAAAACTTCATAAATGAATAAATAATATTCGCCGCCAAGATACATTTCAGAAACTTTTGCTTTATATTCTGTTCCTTCAACAGCATTTTTTTCAAGTTCTTTAATTCTTTGAGAAATTGTTTTAGCTCTTTCAGATTCTTTTGTTTGATAATCAATGCCTTCTAAAACGGTAGCGGTAACATCTTCAATTCTAACAACTCTTGAAACAAATAAATCGGGAACAGAAATTTCTTCATTTAAATTTTTTGCCCAATATCCATCATCAAGATAATTATGATCTGTAGAACTTAATTTTGTGATTGCTTCATAACCGCAATGATGATTGGTGAACATTAAACCTTGCTTACTAACAATTTCTCCGGAGCAAAAACCAAAACCTTGTCCATTTTGAAGTTGAAAAATTGCGTCTTTTAAACTTGAATGGTTTATACTGTAAATTTCTTCTGTAGTTAATTTACAACCTAATTTTTGCATATCGCTATAATTTAATTGAGCGATTTTACTTGGAATCCACATTCCTTCGTCCGGATTTGCAATGACAAACGAAGCAAATATTCCTAATGATAATAAAAGTAAATATGTTTTTTTCATTATTAATTAAATTTTGTAATATTATTTTACAAAAGTAACGAAAATTTTTTATTTATCAAAAAATTCAACTTTCGCAAGTTCCTTTTAACCTAAATTTAATATAATTTTTTACAACTATTTTATTTATAATTATAGAAATTTTATTCAAAAAAAAGCGATATTTGTTGAGTAGATTTTTAAGTCAAAAAAATCAAGAATTTCAATTGATGCCGGATTATGTTGATTATTAGTAATATATAATAATAACAACCCGCCTAAATTAATGATTAATAATTGAAATTAACTATTAACTTCCCTATTCTAATTGATTTTTCACTAATTCAAAGTATTCATCTCGTTTGCTTGTTAATTCCTCATGAGTGCCGGTTTCTTAGATTTTTCCTTTATATTAGAACTACGGTTTTATCAGCATTTTTTACAATCGAAAGTCAATTAGCTACTATTACAACTGTTTTTTCAACCAAAAAATCTGTTAGGTTTTCCATTATAATTTTCTCATTATTAGCGTCTAAAGCATTAGAGGCTTCGTCAAAAGACAAAAAATTAGGATTTTTATAAACTGCTCTTTCAATTAAAATACATTGTTTTTGTCCCTGACTTAATCTTAATCCATGTTATTCTTGACCGATTTTTGTATTCACACCCAATGGTAATCCTTCTATTAAATCGTTTAAATCCGCAACTTTTATAGCATACAAAATAATCTTGTTTTTTTGAAATTTTTCAAAAAAATGCTTTTGTTGTAAAATTCTTTTTTCATTTGTAAAATTTTAAGGTACTTTTTACATACGCAAAAAAAAATTTGCGTATATAAGGTGATATAGAAAATATTCTAAAAATAATCAAAAAAACATAAATAAAAATAGAAAAAAATTTTGTATTAACAATAAATTGTTATAATTTTGTAATCCAAAATAAATAATAAATAATAAAACAAAAAAATGATTATAGTACAAGTAAAAGACGGAGAACAATTAGACAAATCTCTAAAAAAATTCAAAAAAAAATTTGAGAAAACGGGTGTTGTTAAAGAATTAAGAAGAAGACAATCTTTTGAAAAACCTTCAATAACGCAACGTCAAGGGAAATTGCACGCAATTTATGTACAACAATTACGTCAACAACAAGAAATATATTAAATTTAAGAATTCACTACTATAAATGTTAATTTTAGTAGAAAATTTCACAATTTATCATATTAGAATACTAATATGATTTTTTGTTTTATAAAAGATACCGCAAAAATTAATTATTAAAAACATGAAATTACCGGAACCACAGAAATCAATTTATTCAAAAGAAAGAAAATCAGCATTAGAAGCTCAACGTTTAGCTCAAGAAATTGCATTTGGTCCTATTGTATTTCAGGTTTCTCGTCTCATGGTTAAGTTTGGAATTTTTCAAATGCTTGATGAAAATAAAAAAGGACTTACATTTGAAGAAATTAAAGAAAAATCCAAATTATCGTCTTATGCTGTAAAAGTTTTGTTAGAATCATCGCTTACAATTGGAACTATTTTGCATAAAGATGAAAAATTTTTTATTTCTAAATCCGGCTGGTTCTTGATTAATGATGAAATGGTTAAAGTGAATATGGATTTTAATCATGACGTAAATTATTTAGGTACATTTAATCTGGAAGAGGCTTTAATAACCGGAAAACCGGAAGGATTAAAAGTTTTCGGAAACTGGTCTACAATTTACGAAGGTTTGTCTCAATTACCGGAACAGGTACAAAAAAGTTGGTTTGGATTTGACCATTTCTATTCAGATAATTCTTTTGAACAAGCACTAAAAATCGTTTTTTCTAATAATCCGAAAACAATTCTTGACGTTGGCGGAAATACCGGCAGATGGGCTGTTAAATGTGTACAATTTTCTGAAACAATAAATGTAACAATTATGGATTTGCCACAACAACTTGAATTAATGAGAGTTGCGACAAAAAATATTGCAGGAGCTGACCGAATTCATGGCTATGGGACAAATCTTTTAGATGAAGCAAATTCGTTTCCAATAGATTTTGATGCAATATGGATGAGCCAATTTTTGGATTGTTTTTCTGAAGAACAAGTTACAAGCATATTGACACGCGCTGCAAAATCTATGTCAAAAAAATCTCGATTATTTATAATGGAAACTTTTTGGGATAATCAAAAATTTGAAACTGCGTCATATTGTTTAGCTCAAATAAGTTTATATTTTACTGCTTTGGCAAATGGAAATTCTAAAATGTACCATTCTGCCGATATGGAAAAATGTGTAAATAATGCCGGTTTAAAAGTTGAAATACTTCACGAAGGAATAGGCTTAGGGCATAGTATTATGCAATGTGTTTTAAATGACGTCAGTCTGCAACGAAGTTGAAATTTTCATGAAAAATATTTTAGAATATATCCCACAAAAACCGCCTTTCGTGATGGTAGATGAATTGCTATCTTGCAATTCTGTCAGTACAAAAACTCATTTTAAAATTACTGAAAATTGTATTTTTGTAGAAAATAATAAATTATCAGAAGTGGGTTTAATCGAAAATATCGCTCAAACTTGTGCTGCTCGTTTAGGATATTTGAATGAAAATCAGCCTGTTAAAATTGGCATGATAGGTTCAGTAGATAATTTTGAACTTTTTGCCATGCCAAACTGCGAACAAGAAATTTTTACCGAAATAATTGTTACAACAGAAGTATTAAATGTTATTGTTCTGTCAGCAAAAATCAGTTGTAATAATAATATCTGTGCAACTTGTGAAATGAAAGTGGTTTTGACAGATATAGCTATACAATAAAAGATACCTTAAATATGCTTATTTTGCTTAGAAATGTTTTTCGGCGGTATTGCTAAAGAATCAGTGTCTGACAAAAAACGTATAATAGTTTATTTATCAATCAACTATGTTTACAAATCGTTATTGAAATAAGTATAATAATATGCTTTGATAAATCCACATAAAATGTTTATTTTTACGTTATTATACTAAATCGTATTGGCAGATTATTGAAAAATATCCTAAAATATAGCAAATAAATATTGAATTACGCAAACAACGATTAAAAAAGATATAGAAACAGACATGAAAACAAATCAAACAAAGCAGACCAGCACGACCCAATAAGTATGTATCATAAATTTATAATACATTAAGCTATTACCAAAATCCACAAAATATGACAAAAAAACCGTAATCCCCTGAAGAATTACTTAATAATAAATTATAATATAACTGATTTAACTTTCGCAAGTTTCATTGAAGTCGCTTGTAACAAGAAATTAAAATTTAATAATTTTGTAAGTTCTTCATTACCGGAAATAATTTGCTTTATCAAAACATTGAGTTCAAAATCAAAATATTTAAGATAATTTAATTATTGGTAAAAAGAAAATTATTAAAAAAAACTAAAAAAGAAAAGAGATTTTTGATTTTTATATTAAAATATAATAAATCGTAAATAAAAAAAGTTTTTGAATTGAATAAAAAAAATATTAACTTTGCAACCGCTAAAAGTTAGATAGATGGCAAAAAAAGAAAAAAATGAAGGATTAGCAAATATTGGTGCTACCGTAGGAAAATTTGAACTATTTGTAGAAAAAAACAATAAAATAATTTATGGTGTTTTAATTGGCATTATTGTAATAATTGGATTAATTGTACTATATTTTAAATTTATTAGAGAACCAAAAATTAATGAAGCTGCAAATAATATTTTCAAAGCAGAATATTATGTTTCGATAGATTCTTTTAAATTAGCATTAAATGGTGATGGAGTTTTTCCCGGGTTCTTAGATATTATTGATGATTATGGAAGTACTCCTTCAGGAAATGTAGCTAATTATTATGCAGGAATTTGTTATTTACGACTAGGTGAATTTGAAAATGCAATTGATTATTTCAAAAGCTATAAATCTGGCGACCCAATGTCAGCTTCAATGGCTATCGGAAATATTGGAAACGCTTACATGGAACTTGGAAATACAAAAGAAGCATTAAGTTATTTTTTGAAAGCTGCTAAAAAAGCAAATAATGATTTTTTAAGCCCTTTTTATTTGTTAAGAGCAGGCGAAGCTTGCGAATTGTTAAATGATAATAAACAGGCTTTAGATATTTATACCAAAATAGATAAAGAATATTTTGGTTCACAAGAACAAAGAAATATTGAGAAATACATTGAAAGAGTAAAAACGAAAATAGAATTTCAAAATAAGTAAATACTAAAATTGTCATAATAGAAAAAAGGGCTTTAAGCCCTTTTTTCATAAAAAATTCATAAATCATGGCGAGTAATTTGAAAAATTTATCAGAATACAACGAATCAGGAATTGCAACAAATAATAATAAAAATAATTATAAAATAGGAATTGTTGTATCTGAATGGAATGAACAAATCACGGCAAATTTAGCCGAAGCTGCAATTGAAACATTAAAAAAATATAATTTTTCTGCGGAAGATATAATTTTGAAATCTGTATGCGGAAGTTTTGAATTACCATTAGGAGCTAAATTTTTAATTGAAGGTCGTGAAAAAGTTGATGCGGTTATTTGTCTAGGTTGTGTAATTCAAGGCGAAACACGTCATTTCGATTTTATTTGTGAAGCTGTAAGTCAAGGAATTATGAAATTAAATCTTAAATATTCTATTCCGGTAAGTTTTGGATTATTGACGACAAATAATTTGCAACAAGCAATTGACCGTTCGGGAGGAAAATATGGAAATAAAGGCGATGAAGCAACAATTGCAGTCCTAAAAATGTTATATTTAAAAAACGAATTGTTATAAAAGAAATATCTTTTTACATATTATTTTTAATTTTAACTGTAAGCCTGTTTTCACAAAAAAAATGGGAAAATGCAGAGATTTTTTACAAAAACGGAAAAATTGAAACTCGCAGCGTAAAATATTCAAAATATTCATATTATAATTTTATAAAATTAAAAACGGATAATTTAATTTCCAAACTTCTTCCAAAAGACGTGATAAAAATTAATACAGAATCAAGAAAATTTATAAGTATTCATTTTGATAAAGAAAATTTTGGAATAGAGTCTTACGGTTTTGCAAAAATAATTTCAGAGGGGGAAATCAAATTAGTAAAAACAAAATTTATTGAAAAAACTTGTGATTGTCAGAAATATGGAACTTACGAAAAAAGTTATTTTATTACAAATGATGATTTTTTGATACGTATTTATACCGATGTTAGCAACAGTATCACAAATAAATCAGAAATAAATAATTTATTAAAAGAAAACGGTTGTGAAACACTTCCTGAAAATATAAAAACGATAAAAGATTTGGTTTTTTTCTACAATAAATAAATTTCTTAATAAAATATTCAAAAAATATCCAAAAAAATACTAACTTTGGAAATTAGATTGAAAAGAATAAAATGGGCAAAATAATAACATTAGCGAATCAGAAAGGTGGAGTAGGGAAAACTACAACAGCGATAAATTTAGCAGCAGCTTTAGGAGTATTAGAACGTCGAGTTTTAGTTGTAGATGCCGATCCGCAAGCAAATGCAACTTCAGGAATGGGATTTGAAATTAAAAATGTCAAAACAGGTTTATACGAAACATTAATCAATGGTGTAAATCCGGAAGACGTAATTTTATCAACGAATATTGATGGATTAGATTTATTGCCGAGTTCTATTGATTTAGTGGGTGCAGAAATTGAAATGCTTGATTTGCCAGATAGAGAAAAAATAATGAAAAGAATGCTATCAAAAATTAAAGATAAATACGATTTTGTTTTTATAGATTGTTCTCCTTCATTAGGTTTAATAGTTTTAAACGCACTTACGGCATCAGATTCGACTTTAATACCAGTTCAATGTGAATATTTTGCATTGGAAGGGCTTGGGAAACTTTTAAATACAATTCGTATTGTGCAAACTCATCTAAATCCGGAACTTGACATAGAAGGATTTGTTATGACAATGTATGATGGAAGATTAAATCTTTCAGAACAAATTGTTGAAGAAGTACGTAAACATTTCGACAAAATGGTTTATAACACAATCATTTACAGAAGTGTAAAACTCGGAGAAGCTCCAAGTTTTGGTCAAACAATTATTGATTATGACATTTCCTCAAAAGGAGCAGAAAATTATTTGGCTTTAGCAAATGAATTTCTTAAAAAACAAAAATAATTTAGAAAATAAAAAAATGGCGAAAAAAAATGCACTTGGAAGAGGTTTAGATGCTTTGATTGACACAAGCAGAATGAACAGAGAAGAGCCTGAACAACTGAATGCAATCACAGAAATTGACTTATCATTAATAGAGACAAACCCGTTTCAACCCAGAACAATTTTTGATGATGAAGCACTAGTCGAACTTGCCGATTCAATAAAAGAATTAGGAATAATTCAGCCGATAACTTTGCGAATTTTAGAAAATAATAAATTTCAAATTATTTCAGGAGAAAGACGTTGGAGAGCTTCTAAATTGGCCGGATTAATAACAATTCCTGCATATATTAGATCAGCAAATGACCAAGAAATGTTGGAAATGGCTTTGGTTGAAAATATTCAACGCGAGAATTTAAACGCTATTGAAATAGCAATTAGTTACCAGCGACTTATAGACGAATGCAGTCTCACTCACGACCTTCTTGGTCAACGAATTGGAAAAAATCGCTCTACAATCACAAACTATACTCGGTTGCTGAATCTACCGGCAAAAATTCAAAGTGGAATTAAAACCGAAAAAATCTCAATGGGACACGCAAAAGCACTTCTCGGAATAAAAGACGAAGATATTCAGCTTATGGTTTATGACCAAATTTTAAAATATGATTTTTCTGTTCGTAAAGTTGAAGATACTGTGAAAGAACTGAATAAAGAAGAAAACAGCAAAGAAAAAAAACATCAACAAAAATCAGATTCGAGTAGCGATTATTTAGACCTTCAAAATCAATTATCTTCAAAATTAGAAACTGATGTTTTATTTAAAAGAAATTTTTCAGGAAACGGGAAAATCGTTATTCCTTTTAAGAACGATAATGATTTAGAACGTATTATTGCCTTATTGGATAAAATAAATATTTAAAATTGAATTGAAAAACATAACTATAGTTTATAATGACCCATAATTTAATGTGCAAAAATATCAATATTAACTACTCTTACGATTTGTAAGATTAAAAATATGTTATATTGATTTTTTACGTTGAGGAATAATTACTAAACAGCTAATATAATATTTAAAATGACAAACAGAATTTTTAAATAATATTAAGTCTTTTTTAGATTTACATTATTATCCCGAACTCAGGTTATTACATTCAAATATATACTTTTAACCTATATTTAGATGATATGATTAACCCTAATAAATGCTAGCAGGTAGTTTTGAAGATGTAAAATTAAATGGTCAATTAAAAACAAAAATATAAAATTAGTTACTATTTTTCCGTATATGGCATTTTTGTATTTTTAAAAAATGCGTATTTAATATTGCCTCATAATTATTTGGGTATTTTATACAATATTCATTTTATTTTACAAATACAAAGAGAGCCGGAATATATCACCATTACAAAGTAAAAAAAACACATTGAATAATTATCAATAAAAAAAAGATACCTTAAATTATTTTTTAGTCAAAAATCCATAAAAAAATTGTAATTTTGGGGAAATAAATATATAAAATGAAAATCGGCGTTATAGTTTTCCCAGGGTCAAATTGCGACCATGATATGATATATTCATTAAGAGAAATTTCAGGGTATGAAGTAGTAAAAATATGGCATAAAGACACAGACTTGCAAAATTGTCAAATAATATCAATTCCGGGAGGTTTTTCTTATGGTGATTATTTACGCTCCGGAGCAATTGCTAAATTCTCTCCCGTCATGGAAAGAATTATTGATTTTGCAAACACTGGAGGTTTTGTCTTTGGAATTTGTAACGGATTTCAGATTTTATGTGAAGCAGGATTATTACCCGGAACCCTTCTGCATAATACTTGTCAAAAATTTATTTGTAAAAATCAATACATCATTGCCGAGAACAAAAATTCTGTAATGACAAAATATATTTCAAAAAATATTCTGAAAATTCCTATTGCTCACGGCGAAGGACGTTTTTTCGCTCCCGAAGATATTTTGCAAGAAATGATTCAAAACAACCAAATAATCTGGCGTTATTGCGATGAAAAAGGAAATTTAACAGAAAATTATAACACTAATGGCTCTTTGATGAATATCGCAGGAATTTGCAATCAAAAAAGAAATGTTTTTGGAATGATGCCTCACCCTGAAAGAGCCGCAGACCCAGAACTAAATAATATTGACGGTCTTCAAATTCTGGATTCAATTATTAAATTTGTCGAAAATAAATAATTTATGGCATTACAGGAATCTTTTGTAAAAAGTGGAAATTTTCTTTTTAAAAAACGCAGTTTTTTGCCTTTAATAATCTTAATTCCGGGATTTGCTTGGTTTGCTTGGCTAAAATATAATAATCAATGGATTACACCTTGGTGGCTTGATTTTATCTTTCTTTTTGTAGGGTTATTAGGGCTTCTTATTAGAATTTTAACAGTAGGTTTTACTCCCAAAGGAACAAGCGGACGAAATACTTCTACCGGTCAAGTTGCCGAAACTTTAAATACTTCAGGGATTTATTCCACAATTCGTCATCCGCTTTATTTAGGAAATTTTTTCATGTGGTTTGCCCCAGTTTTAATGATTTTAGATTTTTGGTTTGCTCTTTTCTTCTGTGCTGCCTACTGGCTTTATTATGAGAGAATTATGTATGCAGAAGAAGATTTTTTACGAAAAAAATTTAACGAAAATTACATTAATTGGGCAAACAAAACTCCAGCTTTTATACCAAATTTTAAAAAATACAAAAAAAGTCATCTTTTATTTTCTTTGAAAAATATATTGAAAAGAGAATATAACGGATTTTTTAATTTAATATTAATAATGACAATTCTAAGGCTAATTTCTTTTGCAGTTATTGAACATAAATTTTATCTTGACTTGCCTTGGATAATCATTTTTGTGACCGGACTTTTAATTTTTTTAATTTTAAAAATCTTAAAAAAATTTACGAAAATTCTTGATGAGAAAGATAGATAATTTGATAAATATTATTAAATTACTACAAAAATATTGATTAAATCGTCTTCTTATACTAACCAGAGCCACCATACAACCTTGTATAGCCTCCTAACGGGACAGACGTATTTTATGGGGAGAAGCAAAAATAAATTTTAAAAAACAAGAACAAAATAATTAAAAATTCATTAAATTTGTAATCAAAAAAAGCGATGGAAAATGAAATAATAACATATTTTTTGCCGACAGAATTTGCTATTACATTTTGACATAGTATCAATAAAAGAAAGTGGCGATGCAAGTCAAGCCCAAGGCGTATTACATATTTTATTAGAGGAGAAAAATATTTTACCCTCAGGCTACGATGCAAC
>JAITXI010000217.1 GCA_031284905.1 Bacteroidales bacterium | reverse complement strand
AAAAGCACCTATCATTGCTCCTATTGCTAAAGCTGTAAAAGCAAAATTTCCGCTCGGGTCAGTATATTTCAGCGGGTTGTTCAAGCAATAAGAGTACCTGTTATAGCTTTGAGCATTAGAAGGGTCTTGTACGTAGTTATCGGGAGAGAGAACACGTCCGATTACAGAGTCATACATCCTGCCGTTGGCTTCGCCGAAGTTTCTTCGCTCGACAAAATTGAAGTTTGCTTCATTTTGTCCTCGCTTAAACGAAACGTTCATGTTTATAAGCTGAAATTGCGGCAACATTTGCCTTCGGCGAGGGCTTCGCCGTTCGTGCCCTGTGTAACCACGGAAATAACTTACGAAATAACTCAGTTCCCAAGTATCGGGATTGCGATGGTTGCCCCAAGGGTCGTAGCTGTGCTCTTCGATTGTATTTCCCGTAGCATCAACAACCTTCATTACAGAACCAAGATAGTCTTTCAATAAAAAATAGTTTACGCCGCCACTACCATTTGTTACTACATGCACGGCTAATATTCCGCTACCTGTTTGGATATAATGTAATTCTCGAGTTATAGTGTCTGTAGTTATTTTTTCGTATAAACCGCTGTAAATCTTTGTGCTCTGCAATGTATTACTATAAAACAATTCAGTCTTTTTGCGTTGTGCATCTGTGCCGTAAGAAATTGTATATTGATAATCGCCTTCGGTTATTGTGTCTGCTTTCTGAAATATTTTAGGTTTATTTATCTTCAAAATCTTCGGGGTTAATGGTTAACGTTGATTTTATATGAAGTAACGACTTGGCAAAAGGTTTTGCTGTAGAAATCACTTCACAATCCCATCTATTTGTATCAATTGTATTGAAATTAACATTTTTTCCTTCCTTTTTAATATTTAACTGTTTTAGATAAACCGGAATATCAGATTTATCAATATCTATAATGGATTCACATTTAAGTAACAAATGAGTTTGTTTATTTTTTATTATTAAATCATGAATTGAATCAACTTTATAACCATCAAAAGCAACTATTGAATTAATTGAGATGTCTTCATTACTTTGATTTTTTATATATAAATCCATATAAACTGGAGGGTCACAAGATGTAAAGAAAAGAAAGACATAAAAAAAAGCAAATAACATTTTTTTTCTTACAATTAGCATAAAATTGTTCATAATAGTAAATTTTAAAAATTCCACATCCACATAAAAGGCCACAAAACTGCTCCACCTGCCCAAAAACCTGATGCCGTGGCAGCCGTTGAAAAACCAACAAAACCGGCTCTTGCTATTGCCGAACCGTAACTAAACGTCATCAAAGTATCGTAGCTGTATGTAAATGTTTCCGCCATTTTTTACTATTATTTTTTTGCAAAGTTAATCAAAACCGGCATTATTAAATAAATTCTTTTCCATAAATTCTGATACTGAATTATAATTACTTTTTCTTCTGTATAAGGTTTGTTCATCTTCATAATATATTAGTAACTTTTTATATTTTTTTTTTGATAATTTTTTTTTAAATCCTTTATAATAGTTAATATATGGACAAACAACGATTCTATCAAATTGTAAATTATATTCTACTTTACAAGTTTCATTATATGGAAGTAATTCATAATATTTTAAAAGAATTAATTTTTTAATTTCATATGTATTACCAAAATCTAATTTCATCATCTTAACAACAGAAGAATCACCTTTTTCTACTACTAAGTAATAGTCTTTTTTAAAAGAATCGGACGAATCTTTTTCTATAGACAATACTTGAGAATCAAGATTTTGTTTAATTTCTTCCTTTTCCGAAATGGTTTTAAAATATATTTTTGTAAAATCCATAGGATTATATTTGTTATCTAATATTATTATTTTAATCAGATTAGTACCTTCTATATTCTTTTCAGATTTTATATTAGTAGCTATATCAAAAATTAAATTTTTACTAAAAACAAATTCATTGTTATTATTTATATTATAAGATCCATAAAACAAATAATATTCTCCAAAACCTCCAAAAGAAAATAATTTAAAAGCAATTGTATCATCTTTAATGTAAATGAAAGTTGAAAGCGTATCATTTATAAAGAAATCCTCTATAAAATTTTTATTTTTTTGACTTATTAAAAGATAGGGGGCTATGATTAAAACAATAAATAATATTATTAATTTAACTTTCATAAAATAAATATTATTTATTGAGAAAAAATGAAAAAAATCGAATTTTATCTAACTGAGAGAAACTAGTTATACTACTTGGAGCTATAGGTTTTCCTCTTGTTTCCGCAAGCCAGATTTGATAATTTCCATTGGTAAATGTTTCCGCCATTTTTTACTGTTGTTTTTTTGCAAAGTTAATCAAAACCGGCATTATTAAATAAATTTTTTTCTAAAAATTCTGATACTGAATTATAATTACTTTTTCTTCTATATAAGGTTTGTTCATCTTCATCAAATGTTAATACCATTTTTAATTTTCTTTTATTTAGCTTCTGTTTCTTATATTTTTTCAAACGATATATATATGTACTTATAATTACTTTATCAAATCGCAAATTATATGTTAAACTAATTTCACCATATGGTCCTAAATCTTTATGATTTGACTTTATTAATGGTTTTATTATATATTCATTTCCAAAATTTACATTAATTATATTAATAATTTTAAAATTATTTGGAGTAAATTTTTCAAATACTAATAAATATTCTTTTTTTAATGATTCATTTTCATCTTTTTTTAAACACAAAATATTAGAATCTATTTCTTTTTTAATTTCATCTTTTGATGAAATAGTTTTAATATAAACTTTTAAATAATCCATTAAACCACTATTGTCTTCTAATAAGATAATATTTATTGAATTAGCATCTTTTTTTTGTTCTTCTATTACAAATGATTTATCTATTATTAAATTATTTTTTAAAATAATTTCATTATTAGTCAGAGCATAAGAGCCGTAATAAAGACTATATCCTCCAAAAGCACCAAAAGAATATAATTTACAAGCTATGCTGTCATCTTTAATATAAATAAATGTAGAAAGACTATCATTTACAAATAATTCTTCTATGTTGTTTTGACTTTGTAAGAAACATGGAACTATTAATAAATGTAATAGTGATATTATTGTTTTACAGTTCATATTAATTTAATGTTTGAGCGAAAATGAAAAGAAATGTATCTCGTTTAATTGTAAAAAATTTGTTATGCTGCTTGGAGCTATAGGTTTTCCACTTGTTTCCGCAAGCCAAATTTGATAATTTCCATTAGGATTTAATCTTACTCTATTTACCATTACTGCATGACCTTTTTTAAGGTTATTAATATCCGGCGAAAATCCAACCATAACTCTTTCATTATTTGAAATGGATTTAATTACAGAATTTATGTCTATTGGTAATTCTTGTGAAGAAAAAACTCCCGATTTATTTATTAAGTCAACGACACCATCTGTTCTTACCCACAATCCGCCACCATTTAAGTTTCGCCAATAATCAGCATCACATTCCGGATGTCCGTAAGAACGGCTAAATTCTTCAAGACTGCGATATACACATTCTCCATTTTCTTTTCCATAATTATAACTAATAGGAGATTTATATATATCATCTCTACCTAACCAAAAATCTTTATGATTTAAACTTGCCTTAATTCCAAAACTCAAACCGCCTGTTAAAGCACCAGACCCTGCACCTATACCTCCTGCTTTTAAGCCGGCTAAAAGTCCTGTTCCAAAAGAATTTCCTTGCATCCA
>JAITXI010000096.1 GCA_031284905.1 Bacteroidales bacterium | reverse complement strand
AACTCTATTAATACATCCTGTCTTTCAAATTGTCCTAATACTTATTTTACTTTAATTGTTACTGATGCTTGTGGCAACCAAGTTTCTCAAACTATCCCTTGTTGTGGAAACAAGAAAAGCACCCAACAAGATGAAGATTCTGATTTCACACAAGAAATAGAAATCTATCCAAATCCCACAACAGGAATTTTCACAATTTCTAACATCAAAAATGCAATAATTACGGTATTTAATTCGTTAATGGAAGAAATTGTAACAAAACAAAATGCCGATAATTTTACCGAAATAGATTTAAGTGCCCATTCAAATGGCATATATTTTGTTAGAATAATAGTCGGTGAGGAGGTAATAATTAAAAAGGTTGAAATTATGAGATAAAAATATAAAAAAAACATATTTTTTTTGGTCATAATTTAAGAAATTAATACTTGATTATTTTATGGAAGCAAAAGATTTATTACAAAAAGTTAGAACAATAGAAATAAAAAGCAGAAGACTTTCGAGTCAGGTTTTTGCAGGAGAGTATCATAGTTCATTTAAAGGAAAAGGAATGACATTCTCCGAAGTGCGTGAATATATTTATGGCGACCCGATAAAATCAATTGATTGGAACGTTACAGCCCGTTTTAATCATCCTTACGTAAAGATTTTTGAAGAAGAAAGAGAACTTACCGTAATGTTGTTGATTGATGTCAGTAATTCAAAATTATTTGGAACACAATGTCAGTTGAAACAAGAATTAGTTGCTGAAATTGCTGCCGTTTTGGCATTTTCCACAATTTCAAATAACGATAAAATTGGAGTGATTTTGTTTTCCGACAGAGTTGAAAAATTTATTCCACCCAAAAAAGGAAAAACCCATATTTTACGAATAATTTTAGAATTATTAAATTTTGAGCCGATTTCAAAAAACACGAATGTCAATGAAGCATTAAAATATCTTACAAATGCAATGAAGAAAAAATGTACAGCTTTTATTCTTTCCGATTTTATTTCTCCGGATTTTAGCGAGGCACTTAAAATTTCTGCTAACAAACATGATATTGCAGCCTTACGAATTTACGATAAATTTGAAGAAAATCTTCCAAATGTCGGACTAGCGTATTTTAAAGATTTAGAATCCGGAGTTTGTAAATGGATTGATACTTCTTCAAAAAAAATTAGAGACAATTATTCAAAATGGTATAAAGAAAAACATGCCCAAAATACCGAAATATTTAAAAAATCAAAAGTAGATTTTGTTGATATTGCTACTAATCAAGATTATGTAAAACCTTTAATTAACTTATTTAAAAACAGATAGTTATGTATTTATTTAGTCATCGCACAAACAAACAAAAAATAAATTTATATGTTTTTGCAATTATCTTTAATTTCTTATTTTTGAATGTTAATTTCGGATTTTGTCAAGACGCAAACACTTATATAACATTACAAAAAGATACAATATTAATAGGTGAACAATTCAAAATTGATATTATTGCAAAAACCATCAAACCTAACCAAATTATTTTTCAAAATTTTAAAGATACTTTAAGTAAAAATGTTGAAATAATAAAAAATCTAAAATCAACAAAAAAAGAATTTTCAGATTCAACATCTTTTTATAAGAGTTTGATAATCACATCTTTCGATACGGGAAGAATTGTGATTCCACAAATTCCTTTTCATTTAATAAAAAATAATGATACTATAAATTATCTTACGAAAGAAAGTTTTATCTATGTCAAACCTTATGTTTTGCTTGATACAATTCCTGTTGATACATCGTATTCTCATTTTGCAGGTTTTGTAATTCGCGGTCATGACGGATTAAAAAAAGAAATCGACCAAAACATTCCGGATTCAGTCAAACAAAGCATTTCAGTTGATAGTTTGCAAAATTTGCAAAATGCAATAAAAGAGCAATTGGTTAACATGCTTTCATCTCAAATTACGCAAAAAACAGGATTATATGACGAGAAAAAAATCTTGGAAATTATTGATGCTCCTGAAAATAATCTTTATATTGCTGACAAATCAGGAACTTTAGAAGAATTTCATGTTCTTGGAAATGTTGATACACTGTTTGTAAAGGAATTTGATAATGTGGACAAAAATCAAGCACTTTTTACTTCTTATCGGATAAAAGATATTGTTGAAAATCTTTATAATACGCCATATAATTTTTCAGAATTTTTATTTGATATGAAACGTTTTTTTGCTTTCACTTGGTGGATTTTTTTGTTAATAGGTTTAATAATCGGAGCTATTTTCATAATTAAAAATTTGAAAAAGAAAAAAGTTAATAATCTTCCAATTATTAAGAAAAAACAAATTCCGGCACACGTAATAGCATTAGAAAAATTGAATACGATTCGTTTAGAAAAATTATGGTCAAAAGGTTATTATAAAGAATATCATGTTCAATTGTCGGATACTATTCGCGAATACATAGAAAATCGTTTTCAAATAAATGTAACTGATATGACGACTACCGAAATTTTATCAATTTTTTCAACTTCTAAAATTATTGATGAAACAAATTTTAATAGATTGAAATTTATTTTGCAAGTAGCTGATACAGTGAAATTTGCAAAATACGAACCACTCCCGTTGGAGAATGATAATTGTTTAAATAATTCTTTTGATTTAGTGAATGATACAAAAATAAATTCTGATAATTTTGAAAAAGATTCATCGGAAGAAAATTCTCAAACTACTGAAAAAACAGAAAAAAATGATGACTAATATAGAATTTGTAAATAAAGGCTTTTTTTTGTTGTTTTTAATTTATATTCCATTAATTATATGGTATTTGTGGCGATATAAACGTTCTGTCGCTTCAATGAATATAAGTTCTATTCAAGCATTTGAAAAAGTAAAAACACCAATAAGAGCATGGCTTCGACACTTATTGTTTGTTTTACGATTAGCAGTAATTGGTTTAATAATTGTGGTTTTGGCACGTCCTCAAAGTTATGATAAATGGGAAGAGAGTAAAACGAATGGAGTTGATATCTGTATCGCTTTAGATGTGAGTGGTAGTATGCTGGCGGAAGATTTTAAACCAAATCGAATAGAAGCTGCAAAAACTATCGGTCAGGAATTTGTTTCTTCTCGTCCTGAAGATCGTTTGGGATTGGTTGTTTTTTCCGGAGAGGCTTATACGCAATGTCCGCTCACAATTGATCACGCACAATTAATAAACCTTTTTTCACAGGTAAAAAGCGGATTGATTGAAGACGGAACAGCTATCGGAATGGGTTTGGCAACTGCGGTTAATAGAATTAAAAATAGCAAAGCAGTGAGCAGAGTAATTATTTTATTGACTGACGGTGTGAATAATATGGGAGAAATTTCTCCAATGGCTGCTTCCGAATTTGCTAAAAAATATGGAATAAGAGTTTATACTATCGGAATCGGGAAAAACGGTATGGCTCCTTATCCTTTTCAAACAAATTTTGGTATCCAATATCAAAATGTTGAAGTTCAAATAGATGAAGCAATTCTTCAAAATATTGCCGAACAAACCGGTGGAAAATATTTCAGAGCAACAAATAATGATAAATTGCGAGAAATTTACAAAGAAATTGATACAATGGAAAAAACTATTCTTGAAGTAAAATCATTTTCTCGACCAAAAGAAGAATTTTTACCATTCTTATTGCTCGCTTTTTCTATTTTATTTTTAGAATTATTACTCAAATTTACAGTTTTTAAAAACACTTTTTAATTGAATTGTTATGTTTAGATTTCAAAATATAAATTATTTATGGTTTTTAATTATTCCGATAATATTAGTAGTGTTATTTATAATTTCCGAACTTATCAGAAAAAAAAGAATTTCTCAAATCGGAGATTCAAAACTACTTAAAATTTTAATTCCGGGCGCGAGCATAAAACGTAAAATTTGGAAAATGATTTTAGCTTTTTTAGCTTTTAGTTTGATTATTATTGCTTTGGCACGTCCTCAATTCGGTTCAAAAATAGAAGAAGTTACCACAAAAGGAATAGAAGTAATGGTGGCTATTGATGTTTCAAATTCAATGATGTCACAAGATATTAAACCAAATCGTTTGGATAATGCTAAAAAAATTGCCGAAAAAATCATTAACAAATTGAATAACAATAAATTAGGATTAATTGTTTTTGCAGGTGATGCTTTTATTCAAATGCCCTTAACAGAAGATGTTCGTGCTGCGAGAATGTATTTGCAAGGGATTAATACAAAATCTGTTCAAAATCAAGGTACAGATATTGGAACAGCTTTAGATTTGGCTTCAAAATCATTTTCTTCAAATAATGAATTGTCGAAAGTAATAATTTTAATTACTGACGGTGAAAATCATGAAGACGATCCATTTGAAATTGCAAAAAAATTAAAAGAACAGAAAATTCTCGTTTTTTCTATTGGAATGGGAAGTCCAAAGGGTTCACCAATAATGCTTGGAAACAAAGGTTTTTTAAAAGATAAAGAAGGAAATGTCGTAATTTCTGCACTTGATGAAAAAACTTTAATACAAATAGCAAATGAAACAAATGGATTTTATGTTCGTGCAAATAATTCATCAATGGCTTCTGATAATGTTATCTCGGAAATCGAAAAAATTGAAAAAGGAGAAATTACTAAACATCTCTATTCAGAATATGATGATAGATTTTTTTATTTTGCTCTTTTAGCCTTTTTGTTATTGATAGCAGATTGTTTTATATCTGAAAAAAAAATAGAAAGAACCTCAAAATTAAAATTATTTGAAACTAATAATTAAAATTAATATAATTAATGTTTTATGAAAAAATCACTAATCCTCTTAATGATATTATTCTCGATAAATGTTTTCTCACAAGAAGAAAGAAAATTAATTAGAGAAGGAAATAACGAATATAAAGATAAAAATTTTGTAAAGTCGAATGAAAGTTTTGATAAAGCATCAAAAATATTGGAAAATTCTTCAAATAAATTGCCAAATGAGTTGTTAAAGTTGAATAATAATTTAGGTGCTTCTAATTATAGAAATAATTCTTTTTCAAACTCAATTCAAAATTATAATAATATTTTAACAAATTCAAAAGACAATAAAGAAAAAGCTGATGCGTATTATGATATAGGAAATTCATATCTTCAAGATAAAAATTATGAAAAAAGTATTGAAGCCTATAAAAACGCTTTGAAATTAAATCCGGATCATGACCCAAGTAGATATAATATGTCGGTAGCTACTAAAGCACAAGCGCAACAACAGCAACAACAGCAACAACAAAACCAAGATAAAAATCAGCAACAAGACAAAAAAGACCAACAAAAAGACCAACAAGATCAACAACAAGATAATAAAGAAAAATCTACACCGAAAGAAAAAGAAATGAGCAAAGAAGAAATGGAAAGATTTTTGGAATCGCTACAGGAAAAAGATAAAGAAGTTCAAGAAAAAGTTAAAAAAGAACAAGTAAAGGCAAGTAAAAGAAAAACAGATAGAGAATGGTAGATTATAAATAGCCTGTCTCAAAAATCAATAATTACACAGAATATAAATAAAATAAACCTTTAGTAACCAATATTCTCTTTTATATTAATAATTCCTTCGATAGCATTATAAGAACTTCTTACATACGGACCAGAAGCAACAAATTTGAAACCTTTTTCAAGAGCTGTTTTTTTGTAGAAATTAAAAGTTTCAGGTTTTACATATTCTTTTAAAGTAGCGTGATTATGAGATGGTGGTAAATATTGTCCAATTGTAATCATATCGCAATTTACAGCTATTAAATCATCAAAAAGTTCTAAAACTTCTGTTTCGGTTTCTCCTATTCCGACCATTATTCCTGTTTTTGTATAAATTCCGGAATTCCTTTTTTTTATATATTTCAAAATATTTAAAGACTGCTGATAATTTGCCAAAGCTCTTACCTGAGGATATAACGTTTTTATTGTTTCAACATTATGATTAATAATATCAGGTTTTGCGTTGATAATTATATCTAAAGAATTTTCATTACCTTTCAAATCAGGAATTAAAACTTCAATACTTGAATCCGGTAAAGTTTGTCGTAATTCTAAGATACAATTTGCAAAATGAGTAGCCCCGCCGTCTGATAAATCGTCTCGTGTTACCGAAGTTATTACAACATGTTTTAAATTTAAAGATTTTGCAGCTTCTGCAATATTTTTTGGTTCTAAAATATCAACTTTAGTTGGTTTCCCTTTTGAAATAGCACAAAATTTGCAATTTCTCGTACAAACATCACCCAAAATCATAAAAGTGGCGGTTTTGTTCCTAAAACATTCCCCCGAATTTGGACATTTAGCTTCTTCGCAAACAGTATGTAATTTCAAATTACGCAACATATTTCCCATCTCACGCATACTTATATAATCAATTTTCTTTCTTAACCATTCAGGTTTTTTCCCCGGTATCATCGTTTTATAAATTTATATAAAATTAATTTTATTTTTTATATTTTCCAAATACAAATACACAAAGTCATGGACAAGATATTGATTTTTTTATTTTTGCGAATTTAAGATAATACTAAAAAATTTAAAAAAGAGTATTTATTTCTTCATAAAATAATTTTTTTATAAAATAATTTATTTTTTAGTTGCAAATTATAAAAAAATATAGTAATATTGCAAAATAAATGTATAAAGCAAAAGTTATGAAAAAATACTTGTCAATTGCAATAATTTCAGTAAGTTTTTTTGGAATAATTTTAATTTCAAATAGTTGTAAACAGCCAAAACCTCCAAAGGCAGTTGTATATGTTGTAGATGATAACAATGTTCCTGTTAGTAATGCAAGAGTAATAGTTAAAGCTCCAACTTCTAATTCCGGTCATCAAACAGTTGTTTATCTTGAAGAAGGAGATAAACATATTGCTGATACTCAACTCACTAATGAAGAAGGGAAAATTAATTATTCCTTTAGATATCGTGCTATTTATAGAGTTGAAGTTATCAAAGAAAAAGACAACAAGCACCCACAAACGAGAAGAGGTTTAGGCGTTCTAATGTTAGAAGACGATAAAACTATCGAAACTACAATTAGAATTAACGAACAAACAACTTTTTAAAAAAGTTGCAAGGGCTTATTTTTAGTTAAAATTATCTAAAATTATTTTTATGAATAAAATTGTTATTATTTTATTTATTGTATTTTCTGTATCATTATTTTCACAAATTTCAATAACGGAAAACAATTATTATCATTCGGGAACATCAATACCAATGATACATCATGAAGATATTGTTCCTTTATCACAAGTAATTTCTAATCCGCTTCAACTTTCAAATTCTTCACTTGACGATTTACATGATACACTTTTCTTTTTAAGTCCTGAAGAAATTGATTTCAACAACGTTTTTCCGGATGCGAGTTGTACTTTCTATTTAGAATTTCCGGAATATGGTGCTTATGTATTTGAAAGAACCTCTGAAAATAAATCGGAAATTTTAGGAATAATAATAAATATTCCAATGATTGGCGACCAATCATTTACTTTCAACAAACCGCTAACTTTATTTGAATTTCCAACGATACTTAATCATCAATTTTCCGACCATTCATCAAGTGATATAAGATTTGGTTTAAACGAATTTTCAAACATTATTCCTTCTGAATATTCTACGGTTTTGCTGATGTTTGATACAATAAGAGCATTAGTAGATATTTCAATTTCTGCCAATTATACCGATTTTGGAAAAATTACGTTATCAGGGACAAATGTTTTTGATAAAGAGTATAATTATATCAGAGAATTTAAAAATCTACATTTTGTTTTTGATATGCAATTACGTAGAAAGTTTGATGGCTCTTGGGTACCATTAAGCAGTATTTTGTCTTTACTGCCAATAGAAATTCCAATAACATTACCAATTGACCAAACTAACAAAACATATTCTTATTGGACAAACGATTATCAATATCCAATTGCTGAAATTATCTTATCAGAAGACCAACAATTTGCAACAAGAATTTCTTTACGCTACGATACAACCACTAATGAAACAGAAGCAATAGATATTTTTTCTCAAAATTCAAAAATATATATTTACCCAAATCCGGTGAATAATTTTATATATATTAATAATGAAGAAAATATAAATAATTTATCAATTTCAATATATTCAGTTGATGGAAAATTAATTCAAAGTTTGGAAATTCAAAATTCATCATCATTAGATATTTCAAATTACAAAACAGGATATTATTTTTATAAAATCACAAACAAAGAAAAACAATTTGTAAAAAATGGGCAATTTGTAAAAAGATAGAACAAAGTGATATTAACTCATATGACTATAGTGCTTGATAGACACAAGAGGTCATTGCTTCGATTTCTATATACTCTATCTCAAAAGTTTTTTTTTAAATATAACACTTTGAATTTCGTCTAATTTCATTATTTTAACAGATTTTAGATTGCGTATTTGTTTTTCTCTTTTATCCAATTAATCATTGTTACTTGGCTTACGTTAAGCAACCTGAATTGAAGCTGTTTTTTATAACTATATAGAAAATTCAGATTAGCTATATAAATATAGAAATAAAAAATACAATTATTTAAATTAATCCATGAACACAACAATCCGGAAATCCGCAGTGAGCAAGTAACCGAAATATTAGGCAGCCCGCCCAAATCAATTATACGTTGGGGGATAACGGTTATATTCTTGATAATCATTGGTTTATTTGTGGGAAGTTGGTTTTT
>JAITXI010000052.1 GCA_031284905.1 Bacteroidales bacterium | reverse complement strand
ATGCTAATAAAATGATAGTTACGCAGTAAATATTAGACCGCGTGGAATCCGAATAGAAGGATGGATTAAATAACTATGTCTTTTCAATATTAAAAACAAAAATTTTTAGAATTCCGGTTAGGGTGCCCCAGTGGCGAAGTCAGGAGATTAAACAATATTTTTCAACAATAACATGTCGGAATACCATATTGTAGATTTTTTAAAAATAATATTACTTGCTAATTTTATAGCGTTTTAGCATTATTAGTTGAATTTACGTTTTTCCTGACTTTGACACTTTAATTTTTAATATTTATAATTTACTGAAAATTAACACATTACAATTTTTGTTGTTTTTTTGGGTGTCGCATTGTCGAAGTCAGGAGTTGAATTTACGTTTTTTATAATTTTTCATTAAAATTTATGAAAAAACCTTTATATATATATCGCTGAATATTAGTCTATTATATTTTTACATATTTAAGGATATTTAAAATGGCAAACAAAATTTTTAATTAATATAAGCGTTTTTTAGATTTATATTATTTGAATATTTGATAGCGGTTTAGTATAAGAACTCAAATATAACGCCCATAATTAGTGGTGGGTGTCTGAAATTATTTCTGCTGAAATTAATTTTTTTTCAAATTCTTCTAATGTAAACGCATTTTCAACAGAAAAATCTCCAACTTTAATTCTTCTTAATGAATATAAATATGCTCCGTTGTTCAGGTTTAAGCCTATATCATGAGCTACAGAACGAATATAAGTTCCTTTACTACAAGAAATTTGCAAATGAATATAGGGTAATTCAATTTTTTGAATAATAATATCAGAAAGAATTATTTCTCGTTTTTCCAAAATTACTTCTTTACCTTTTCGAGCCAAATCATAAGCATGCTTTCCTTCAATCTTTAAAGCTGAATATTTTGGAGGACTTTGCATAATTACGCCTCTTAATTTATCAACAGCCTCATTAATCATTTCGAGAGTAATATGTTGATATTCAAATATTTGGTCTATTTTTGTTTCCAAATCATAAGACGGAGTCGTAGCTCCAAGACAGACAACCGCATCATAGACTTTTTCTCCTGCTTGAATTTGTTCTATCAATTTTGTATATTTTCCTGATGCTAAGACCAAAACTCCTGTTGCCAAAGGATCTAAGGTGCCCGCATGCCCAACTTTCATTTTTTTTAACTGTAATTTTCGACAAATAATATTCCTGACTTTGTTAACTACGTTGAAGGAAGTCCATGTGAGAGGTTTATCTATAACAATAATTTCACCTTTAAGGAAATCAACTGATTTTGAAAAATCAATATTTTCTAACATATTGATGTATAAACGATTAAAAATAATCCAATGATAAAACAATAAAGTCCAAACCAAATTAATTTGCCTTTTTTCACAAGATTTATCATAAATTTACAAGCAAAACAACCGGAAATAAAAGCGGCGAAAAATCCTATAATCAAAGGTAAAATTTGCAAATCAGTTGATACAGCATCTAATTTAATTATTTTTAATGATTCTAAAAATGCTTCTCCGAGAATTGGAATTAAAACCATTAAGAAAGAAAATTTTGCGATATTCTCTTTCTTATTTCCCATCAAAATTCCTGTTGCGATAGTTGTTCCTGAACGAGATAAACCGGGAAGAATTGCAATCATTTGAGAAATTCCAATTATGATAGCATCAAAAAATCCGATTTTTTCTTTTTGGCGAGGTTTTGCAAAAGTAGCAAAAGTTAAAAGAATAGCTGTTATAATTAGACAAATACCAACAATTAATAAACCTTGTCCAAAAATATTTTCGATAAAATCTTTAAAAAATAATCCCACAATTAAAACCGGAATCATTGAAATTAAAATTTTTAGGGTATAACTTTTGTCTTCATTCCATTTTGTTGTAAAAAAAACTCCTTTAAAAAGTGAAGAAATCTCTTTCCATAAAATAACAATAGTACTGCAAACAGTAGCTGCATGGACAATAATATCAAATTGTAGATTATAGGCAGCAGAATCAAGTCCAAAAAAATATTGAGCAATTGTTAGATGTCCACTACTACTTACCGGTAAAAATTCCGTAAATCCTTGTAATAATCCAAGTAATAAAGCCTGAATCCAACTCATGAAAATTATTCGTTTTCGTTTGTTGTTATATCTTTATTAGAATTAAATTTCCACATTATCCCAAAGACTTCAATAATAAATCCGATTAAAATAATGATTGGAGCAACGGTAATCCTTCTAAAAGAATAAACTTCAGGATTGAAAACTGTTGGGTCTTCGGGTTTCCCTCCGGAAAGAAGAAAATAGCCAATAACAAGCACGGCAAAACCTATCGCTAAAATAATATAATTTTTATTACCGAGAACAAATTCATTTTTTGTTTCTTGAGTTACAGAAACTTTTGATTTATTTATTGAATTTTCTTTTGCCATAATTTATTAATTTAAATTACAAAATTAATGTTTTTAATTGAATTTTCAAAGTTATATTTGGAAAAAACAGAAAACTTATCGTTAAATTATAAAAAAACCAAATCCCCTTTTCTTAATAAACAGTAATATATCAACAAGTTTACATACATGTACAGGTTAATAAATTGCAATTTTTTTACTTTAATTTGTATAATAATAATTTTTTTCAAAAAAAGTGAAAGTTATTAATTATTTGTATATATTTGTAATCTAAAATATATTTATATGAAAAAAGCAAAAAGATTTTTTAATTTGTTAGCTATTATGCTTGTGTGTGTCGTTTTAAGTACGTCTTGTGATAAAGATAAACCTAATGATGACAATAATAATAATAATAATAATAACAACAACACGACAAGTTATCAAAAAGCCGCTGCTGCTTTAACAGAGTATGCTCAAGTTGGCAAAATGTTTAGTGATGTTTTTAGCGAAAGCGGTAAAAGAGTTCAAGACAATGTTGGAAAAAAAGGAGTTTCTAATTCAAAAGATGCTTATCCGATTGTAACGGTTGAAAGTTTTAGTCCCAACTGGTTAGTAACAATTGATTACGGTACAACAGATTTTGTTTGTCAAGATAATTACTTGCGTCGTGGAAAAATAATAGTTGTTACAACAGGTCTTTTCTATACTCAAGGTACTGTAATGGATGTTTCTTTTGATAATTTTTATCAACAAAATTACAAAATCGACGGGCAACAGCACATTGTAAATGCCGGAACAGTTAATGGAGAAATGATTTTTAATTGTACTGTAACAGACGGCGAAATAACAATTCCTGTTTCAAATAAAGTTGTACATTATACAGAAACTACAACAAGAAAATGGATACAAAACCAAAGTATTAATTTATGTGATAATATTTGGAAAATTACAGGTAATTGGATAGGAATGAGTTCTGACTCTGTAAATTACACGCTAAATACTCAAACTGCTTCCGAACTTGAATATAAAGTTTGCTGTTTTTACTTTAGAGAAGGAATTTTAGAAGTAAATATTGATGGTTTACAACAGTTTACAATTGATTACGGATATAATTCTACGGCTTCAGATTGCGATAATAAAGCACAAATTACTTATCCGGGTATAAATTCTTTCGAGGTTGTAATGGGAAATTAAAACTATAAATATCAAATCAAGAGTCAAAACGTGTGAATGAAAAGTGAAGCTGTCACACTACTAAAAATAAGAAATCAAAAATCGTAAATATATGAGACATAAATTAAAAATTTATTTATTATCAGGCTTGCTTTTTTGTG
>JAITXI010000177.1 GCA_031284905.1 Bacteroidales bacterium | reverse complement strand
CTGTTATCCCCCAACGTATAATTGATTTGGGCGGGCTGCCTAATATTTCAGATACTTGCTCACTGCGGATTTCGATTTTTTTGTTTTCTGCCATTGTTTTTTTTATTCTTTCCAAATTTCTTGGTTTAATTTTTCTATTTTTTCTTTATCCGGTACAAAACCTGTTTCTTTGCCGTAAGTTCCGCATTCTTCAACGGGAACATAGCCTTCTTCGCCTTGCCATTTACAAATATAGGGGTTATATGTACATTCTTCTTTAAAGTAATATTCATTATCATTTATTTTTAATGGAATTCTTGCATCTACACACATATAGCGAAATTCACAGTTTTTGCAAACATGACATTTTTCTTTTGAAACATACCATAATTCCGTAAAAATATTATTTGTTAGAAAATTTTTATTTAATTTCATATAATTACAAACCGAATTACCCAAAGGATTTTGCTTTATATTACCATTTTTATCAATAAATATCATTTGATTAAACTTTACATGATAAGATATAGCTTCTGCAAAAAAATCAAAATTGAAAAATAATTTAGTTTCATTCATTTTCCAATAATTAGCATCTAAGTATGAATATTTTGAAGTTTGCAGGTTTAATTTATTTTCTTCGCTGCAAGAATATGTTTTTACGTAATCAATGGTATTAAGATTTATTTTTTCGGAAATTCTTAAGAATAAATCATATTTTAAGGTAATAACTTTAGCAATATTTAATTCTAAATTTATTTTATTTATGATTGTCAAAGCAAAGTCTAATTCAACATTGTCAGAAAAAATAAATTCAATACTTTTTATTTTAAAATTGCTTATTTTTTTAATAATCAAATCAATAGTCTCAATATTTTGATTACAAATTTCAATTACGACATGTTCAAAATCATTTTTATTGATATATTCAGGTGTAACTTGTGGAAATTGTCTTATTTGATTTTTAGAAATTTCAATAATCAATTTGTTGTCTTTAAAAAAATTCAGGCTATCTTCCGATTGGAGTTTTTTATTAAAAACGGCCGATTTCTGAAACATTTTTGCAAAAGTTTTTGGAATAAAATAATATGAATTATCAAATAAATTATAAATTATTCCTCTATTATAACCAACAATTGAAATACAATTTCCTTTTAGTATCCACATTTTGAATCATTTTAATGAATTAAACTGCTCTTCTGCTGTTTTTCCACCGGAGAATATTATAGTTTGACCATAGTTTTGAAATATAAAAATTTTACTTTTATCAAAAAAAGAAGTTTTAATTATAGAATTTTCTCTTGTATCCAACCCTAAATCTTTTCTGTTTTTATTTATTTGAATCAAATCTTCTTTAGAAAAATTTAAAAGTTTAACATTATGTTTATATTTTACAAAAAAAACCATCCCATAATTTGGTTTTCCAACGAACGATCCATTTCTAATGTCATAGAAATTTGCATAATGATAATTAGCAATATTAAATTCTTTAATTTGCTTTATAATTAAAGAATCAACATTGTTTTTTTGCATTTGGAACCAATGGGTTGTTTGAAACCAATGATGAAACAATATATTATCTATTCTTTGTTGATTGGGATAATTTATAGTTTGGCTTTCATCTGGAAAATCATTGTTTTCTAAAAATTTAATATAACAATTATAATTTGAAGTGTCAGTCGCAATAATTTTGTAATGAAATTTTAAATAATTTTCTTGTGTTCTTATTTTTTGGTCTTCATTTTGTAATGAATCTAAAAATTGATAAACATAACTATTTATTTTTCTTTTATACCGTTCTTTAATATTTTTAAATTGATTTTTTGTTAAATATTTTGTTAATTTGTATCTTTTATAATAGTTAGGATTTAGATTTTTGAGAGTTATCTTTTCTAAATAGTCTTGAGTTTTTGAATTGTTTTTAATTGAAACAGCACACATTAAAGCATTATGAATATCTTTAACCATAGGTTTTTCTGTTAAAGGAAAAGCAAGGTCGTAAAAATAAATAGCGGAATCTAATTTTTTATTTACGATATTCATTTCTGCAATATTTACATTTTCATAATAATTCAGAAAAATATCATCTTGCGAAAAAGAATTAAAGCCAGACAAAATTGCAAATACGATTGTCAATACTTTATATGAAACGTATTTTTTATTATATTTTTGATTTGTATTTTTTAATTTTTCACATTTATGAACTGTTATAAAATATAGAGGAACTGTTGAACCTTTTTTTAATATTTTTTTAATTGTTTTACTTACGCGAGGTCTAAAGATATTCATAATAATTAGTGTTTTGATAAATAATTAATAATATCAATTTCAATATTTTTACCACAAAAATCAGATACGAAATCAAATTGTCCAACCGGATTTATTTCAAGAAAAAATAATTCTTCTTGTTCAGAAAGCAAAAAATCTATTGAACCACTATTATAAACAGATTTTGCAATAAAATTTTTTACTTTTTTTTCTTGAGTTTTATTAAAAATAAATGGAACAGTTTCAATGTTTTCTACAGCTCTGTAATCAACATATCGACTTTTATTTTTATTATGTAAAATAGCAATATTATAAATATGATTATAAAAGAAAAAGCATCTTATTTCGTAATGACTATTAATTTTTTGTTGTATTAGCGATGGAAATAATCTATATTCATTTTTATGTTTGTCTGATTTTTGGAATTTAGATGCGTAAGTTGCGAACAAATAGTCATTGTTAATAAAACTCAATATTTGTTGAATACTTTTACAAATATAATTTTTATTTTTTTTAAATATTTTTGTTTTTGATAAATCACTAAAAATATATGAATCAGGCACCTCCAAACCGCATTCTGAAGCAATTTGCAACATTTGTAATTTATTTGGAACAATATTGATATAGCTTCCAATAGAATGTACATTATGTTCTATCCACCTAAAAATAAATTCTACTAAAGTATTAAAATCATTATTTAAAGTGTAAAAGAAATTTTGTTTTGTATCATTATCTACATTTGAAAAAAAGTCAAGATTTATATCGGGTATTAATCTACCTTTTCTATAAAAAAAACCGGAAATTTCTTCTTGAAAAATAATTTTATTAGTTGATATATTATTAATAGAAAAATTTTTTAATTCCCCGTTGATAATTTCTACATCATCTATGGTAACGATATGGCTATTTTCAATATAAAAATAAGGAATTTTTTTATATTCACATAAATCAATTATTTTTTTTGCAGAAACATCAAATTCACAACTTGCTATCAATATCATACAACCTACCTTTATAGTATTTTCTGATTTCTATTAAGTTACCATTTTCGTCAAAATATTTTGTTTTACCGTGCTTTGTATAACCTGTTTTTTTAAGAAATTTAATGGAATAATCTATTTTTATTTTGCCATTTTGCCAAAATTCTTTTTGTATGGAATACGCGGGAACATCAAAATTACAAGATTTAAGATTCGGTTTAAGAACATATAATTTTATTGTGTCTTTCTTGTTTTTTCGATATCCAACATATTCTATAAATGTCAAAGTGTCGTTATTGTTGAAAATAACAGTGCTATCTATTAATATTCCTATTCTTACAAAATTTTGTGTCCTTAATTGTACTTTGTTGTCCGGTTTAATAATGAGTGTATCTGTTAAATTTATATATTCTCCATAAATTACTTGAGAATAGGTAGCAACAAAAACTAACGAAAAAAATATATATGCAATGAAACGTTTCAATTATTTATTATTTAGAAATAAAAAAATTCAGCTGTTTCAGAAAAAATTTGAAACAGCTGATTTCTATTAATAATTTTCAAGATAGTAATATGTTGTAGAAATTATTTTACCATCTCGGTCTAATTTCCACTCATCTTTATAATATGAGTGAGCTTTACCTTTACAATCATAAGTAGCTGATTGCCCTGTTGTTTGTTTTCTGCCACCAACTATATCATTTAGTTGTGCATTATTAATTTTGCTTTTTTTAAATTGATTTAGTTCCATGTTTTTATATTTTTAAAAAATTAACATTTACAAGGTTCTTTTGTAAATTTTTCATCAAATAATGTAGTTGCTTTAGTTCTTGAATTATACTCATCGCCAGAATAAGTGTAATTGTACTGATTACCGTCAGCATCGTATTTTGAATAACAACCTGCTGATGTTTTTGTTTTCCTTCCACCAAAGACTAAATTCGCGTTTTTAATTTTGTTTGCTTCAAAATGACTGAAGCCTTTTTTTGTTTCTTTTTCCATTTTGATAAATGTTTTTAAAATTAAACTTTATTTTATTATTGCCAAATTTTATGCATAAAAATTTTCTGTAAAGGTAAAATGTATTTATTTATTCACCAAATATTTTCTATGCAAATATTTCCAAAAAATCATGCAAATATTTCCATTTTATTGGAAAATTAAGCATAAATTAATTTATTTTGTTTTCAATAAATTCAGAATAAAGAGTAAAATAATTAAATTTCAAAGCAATACTAATGCTAATAAGTAAATCAGTTTCTATATCTTTTTTATAAAGACTTTTATACAAACAACTATATTCTTTATGTACTTTTTTTGATAGCCAAGTTATAGTTTGACCGTTTTCTTTTAACTTTTTCTTTATTAAATTTCCTATATGAATTTCATTTTCTTTCATATCCAAAATAACTAAAAATCGTGGTACTTTGTTTTTTTATCTGTTACTGAGGTCTTCGCTACCCAACCACCAAATAAATAAAGCCCACGATTTCTCGTAAGCGTTTATTTGCTTTATTTTGGCGGTTTTTGAAATTGCGAAGTTTCAGTAACCAAATAAGCTAAACGCTATTATAATATTTTTTTTAAATTTTTATTTTTCTACATTTTAAAATTTTCAGCAAATTTAAAGCTGTTTTTTGTAAGAAACAAATTTATTTTGAGGTTTTTGAAAAAATTATAATTAATTTAGAAATATTATAATTTAACTTTCACAAGATATATCACTTGCGAAAGTTAAATATCTTTATTACCTGTCAGTATTAATA
>JAITXI010000113.1 GCA_031284905.1 Bacteroidales bacterium | reverse complement strand
ATACAAACCGGAACATTCTGCAAAAAATTATTATACTAATTTTCAGCCCTTGCAAACGATGTAAAATTTGCAAAGGCATTTACTGCCTAAATTCGTCTTGCATAATTGCCATACATCGGGTTGCTTAATAATTACATTAAAATATTTTCCTACAAATTTATATTTAATTTTTTGAATTACAATATAATTTTTATTATTATTTTCTTTTTCTATTAATGAAACAAAAAAATCTCTACAAGCATTGAAATAACAAGAAAATATTATCGAAAGTTTTTCCGGCAACAACCTGATTTTAATATTTTTTAATTTGCTTTTGCGAGGTCTAAAGACGTTCTTGTTCATTTTATTATCTTTTTCAAATTTTCATATAAATAAAGCGCGAAACTTAACTGCTTCCCGCTATTAGTGGTATTTGGCGTAACCTAGTCCTCCGAAAATAAGTCAATTTCACGCTAAACGTGAACATTGCAACTTATTCTTCAAGGACTATTGTCTAATCGCCAAATTTTCTAATAGTAAGAATAAAGCTAATGCTTTTTCCAACATGTATTAAAATGTGCCTTTCAGCACGTTATTTTTTTATTTCATAAGCAAAAATTTTATATAAATTTCAGACTACAAATTTAATCATTATTTTTAATAAAACAAATATTTTATTCATTTTTTTTTGAAAATATTTTTTACCATTGTTATTCAGCAAGTTATATCTTTTTTTTAAAATTTTAGGTTTTTATCAGTGAATAGAAATTTTGCTATACTAAAACTCTACAATAATATTCAAAATAACAAACAAAATTTGTAAATAATATTAGGCTTTTTAGACTTATTATTAGTTAATTTAATAGCAAGAGAATGTGAATATTTTCATTTTTTTGTCTTGATTTTTGGCTTGCTTTACTCATTGCGTAATTTTAAAATATTTGTACATATCTTCTTTAAAACGTTTCATATTTACAGAGCTTCCCATTCCGAATTTTTGAACTCTTCCATTGACATTTTTTTCTTGTTCTTTACTTTCATAAACGGTATTATTGAAATTTTCGTCAGAAGATAAACCGAAGAAGATGTCGCCTGAATATCGGAAATAATACGTTAGGTTGTAGTCGGGTTCGAGTAATAATTCAAAAATATCGCCACGTCTGGTTTTTTCAATTCTAATGAATCCTGAAACGTATTTATTTACTTGTCCTTCGCCGATATTTGCAATTCCGATTGGTCCATAATATAAGAAAGAATTAAATTTTTTATCCCAAATCAGGTGAATGTCTGTAAAAATAAATTTATCAGCTAATTCTTTTGGTTGTTTGGAATAATTTCCCAGACTGATATTATTAAACCATTTATCGGCTTCGCTTTGACCAAGATATTCATAAACAGCTTTTTCATAAGTTCCACTTCTAAGGTTCATTCCTGTTAAACCGGCAGTTGCATTGATTTTATCGGTCATTAATTTTTGAGCAGTTTTGCTAAAATAAGCATCTAAAACCATTGCAAGGTCAAGAGCTATTGTGTCGGTTTGAGGATTAAATTCAAAAGTTCCTATTGCATTTGGTTGAAAAGCGACAAAATCACGACTAAGATTTATTTTACCTTCACCATAGTAAGAACAATCGAATTTGTTAAATTTTATATAATTTCCAAGAGTATCGGGATTATTTATTTTTTCTTTTGACGAGATTATGTATGAATTTTCTTTGTCGTCATAAGTTAAAAATCCGTGAGCAGTAAGTAGTTCTTGGTCGTATTGGTTTGTGCGTTGTTTTAGAAAAAAAGGAGAGACATTGTTTGCATTTGTATAAACCAAACCATTAGCAAGTCGATTTTTTGAAGTATTGAAAATTGTAGAATCTATCGGAATATAAATTTCTTTTGGATTAATAAAGCTGATAAATTTCACCCAATTAGCTTTTAATGTATCACAATTATGAACAATTGAAGTCGCTCCGTTAAATTCTAAAATTTTATTTTGAGAATAAAGCTTTACATCGCCAATATATTTAAAATGTGGACTAAACGAAAAATCCATTGCTTCGGTTAATTTTCCTTGAGCTATAGTTTGTTGTTCTTTAGAAACAAAAATGGTATCGAAATGGATTTTCTTAATTTTTTCAACAGCATCAACAAAATCATAATCGCCTTTCCCGAAATATTTATGTCGGGTTTCAATATTTACAAATGAATTATAAATTTTATGGAATCTTTCAACAGTATCGGTAATAATAAATGCTTTTGTCAACGGACGAATTACAGCTTCTTTTTCAATTTCTAAATTTTGTCTATTTGTATAAATTTGAGCGTCGGCAACACGAATAAATTTCACATCTTCAGCTTTCAATAACAAACTATCATAATCGAAAATAATTTTTGGTGAGAAAAAATAGAGAGAATCTTGTTGATAATGAATTGAAGTGAATTTTGGTCCTTCATCAAGGAAAAGATTTTCCCAAATTTCAGGATTTTCTTCGGCATTATAGGTTTTAGCTAAAGATGCCACATTTTGAGAAGCATTCACTTCTAATTCTTTTCGGTTGATATGCCAAGTCATTTCGTTCATCTTACTTGTGTATTTGTTTTTTGGGAAATTCCATTCTGTTGATTTTCCGTTAGATTTGAATTTTCCTTCTTGTTTTTCAAAATTCACATGCGATTGAACATTTTTGGAAATAAAATCAAGATTAATTATTGTTTCGGTATAAAGAGCAAATTCGGAAGAGTCTGAAGTAAATTCATGATGGTCAAAATCGAAATTATTGGAAGTTAATCTGGCATTATCAATATTTACAAAACCGTTCCCATTTAGTCCATTAGTTGATAATATCAGATTTCCGTCAATAGTTGCTTTTCCGTCATACATTTTGAAATCGTTAGTATCTTTCATAATGTTGAATTTATCTTTATTAACAGACCAATTTAATTTTACATTTTTCCCTGTAGTTTGTGGATATTGAACGGGAGCTTTTTGAGCTTTGATATTTACATCTTTAGCATGACCTGTCATATTTTCAGGGAAGAAAAGAAGATAATCGGCATCAAAATTTGTTGTAAGATAATCAATTTTTCCTGCACCTCTTAATCCCTTATTACTTAAATCTATTTCATTAAAATATTTAGCCTTTCCGCTGTAAAGCGGAAGACCGCTTGCTGTTGTATTTCTGTTGAAACCGAGAGAAAAATCTGATTTTCGTAACCTTAAAGTATCCTCAATAGTCGGGAAAATATCAGCAGAAACCAAACGTCCGCCGAATCGCAAGTTATCCGGGTCGTAGCCTTTTATCCCTACAAGTTTAAATGGATCAATTTCAAAATAGAAATTTTCACGATGATAAATTCCATTATAAACATCGGGGCGGTCATAATAGACGTAAGTTTTGTCAAGCGACGTAAATTGCGGATAATCTTTATAACGCATTCTGCCGGATTTATTAGCAGGAGCATCAATAAAAAATTGACCATTAATTTGTTCGAGTTTATTTCTGACAATTGCAGGTTTTGGATTTCCACGAACATCTAACATATCCGAATAAGCCGCAACCATTTTCAATGAATCGCAATTTGTTAATTCAATCATAAATTGGTCATAATCAAATTTGTAATTACTTCCATAAAAATAAAATTGACTAGCTTGAATAGTACCATCAAAAGTAAAACCGCAATTTTTCTTAAGTACTATTTTTTTATCTATTGGAAAAATTCTAACATTCTGACTATCAGATAAATGAACTTCAGGAATTCCATTAATTTTTAAATCAAAATTCAGGAGACTTAATTCGGCATTAGAAGTATTAGCATCTGTTTTACTATAAAATTGGATTACATCAGAATCTTTTGTAGCTCTATGAAATTCGAGAAAATTCCAAGTTGTTTGGTTTACTGTAATATCCTCAAAATCAATATCATAAGAAAGAAATCCCAAATATGTTAAATTTAATACAAATTGAAGAACTTGAGGGCGACTATATTTCATATAAGTAATCAAATCTTCAAGTTTAAATTTGTTTTTGCCGTTTAGATGTTTTACACAATTTGCAATTACTTCTAAAGGATGAATTTGGTCGATTTTTTGAATATCCGTATATCTTTGTTTTGTATAAAAATTCATAGATTCAAAAGTTGCTTCTTTGTCATCTTTTTGAGCAGAAATTGTGTTAAATTCTATTTTTTCTTTATCAATAAACCAGCGAAACCACGTGAAATCCATATAAATTTTGTGATAAGTATTGGTATAATTTATTTTTGATAAATCGTCTTTTGTACGAATTAGTTCAACCAACCTTTCTTTAGTGTGAAAACGAAAATTTACAAACGGGTGATAAATAGAATCTTCTCCTAAATGTAAAATTACCCTACATTTTGTCGCAATCATATTTTTATCGAAATAAAAAGCCTCAGAAGCGGCTTCTAATCCGATAGAATCATTTTTATAGACCTTGAGTTTTGCAAAATTTTCACGACTTCCACTCCCGACAAAATTTTTTCCACTAACGCTAAATCCTCCGTGATAATCAATTCCCGGAACTATATTTTTTATATCGAAAAATTGTTTATATGAAGCAAATCGCGGGAATTTAGATTCGGAAGGGTTATCCAAATTATCAGCTTTATCAGAAAGTCGTCCCATTAAATCTTCTGTAAAATACATAGTATTTTGGAAAAAAACCGAATCGGCAGTATAGGATATTGTTCTCATATCAATTTGATAATCACGTAATTCGGCATGAATTTTGTCTAAATCATAACCTACACGTTCCCAACCAACTGTTCCACCTTTTCCCATCCATTGTTTTTTTTGTGGATAATAATAGCCAACAGTGTTATAAATTTTCAAACTATCTCTATCTTGATAGCCAATTAAATTAACATCTGTAAATTCTATAATAAAATCTTTATCATATTTTATTGTAAAATTGTTATTTTCAACTTTCCAATATGTTCTGATATTTTGAAGTACAATATCTTTATTTAGAAGTAAATTTATCTGTTGTAAAAATTCTGAAATGTCTTTTAAATTAGGATGTTTTCCTTTTTCGATTAAAGCAATTAAAGCCATTTCATAACTTTTATATTGAGTATCTCCAATATTTTGACGTTTGAAATTCAATAAGTTATCTGCTACGATAACAAGATTTGGAAAACCATCGCATCCTTTTGATGAAATTAAATTTGTAAGTTTGATAAAACTGTTTTTTTCGATATCTGTTAGTGAATCTGTTAGCCAGAAAGTTGCAAATTCTTTACTCATACTTTTTCCATCTTTTCTAATAGTACCGGTATTTTCTAATTTTGCACCAAAATCTTTAGAAAATTTTGCTAAATCCATTGAGTAAAATTGGCAATAACAAAATGTTGATATTATTATAAAAAAGGTTATTACAAAAAGTTTTTTCATACAAAATATTTCTTTACAAAGATAATATTAATTTTTGATTTACGATTTTTGATTTACGATTTTTGATTAAAGAAAACAAAAATTGTTGAGAAAAAATATTATATTTACTAAAACCAAATATTTTACAAATTGCTTAAATTCGCAAATAAAATCATAACAGGCTTATTTTCAGTGATATATACAAAGGGTTTTTACCAATTTTAATAAAAAATTATTCACATATATTATTGAATATTAAATAATTGTGATTTTATTTAAAGATTTAAGAAAATTCTTTTTTCATTTGTAAAATTTTATGTACTTTTACATACGCAAAAAAATTTGCGCATGTAAGGTAATATAAAAATAAATGGTAAATTTATATCAAAAATAATAATAAAATAACATTATATCATGAAAAAAATAATATTTTTAATAATTTTCATTTTTTCATTTATTTTTTCATTTGAACAAACAGCAGAAATTGAGTTTGCATTAGAAAAACTTCAACAACGAAGTGAAATCTATTTTTCGTTTCAAAAACCAAATCAAGAAGTTTTTTTAGAACTTTCGGAAAAAATTTCTATAGACAACGTAAAAAATAACAAAGTTTTTGCTTATGCAAATAGTTCGGAATTTGAACAATTTTTAACATATAATATTAGTTTTGAGCCTGTTTATAGTTATTATAATGTTCCTAAAGCACTCACAATGGCAACGACTGTGTCTCAAATGGCAAATTGGGATAAATATCCTACTTTTACTGTTTATCAAGAAATGATGCAAAATTTCGCAACAAATTATCCTGATATTTGTCGTTTGGATACAATTGGATTTTCGCAGGTTGGAAATCGTCCGATATTGTGTATCGTTATTTCAGACAATATTAATTCTATTGAAGATGAACCACATTTTCTATGGTCAGGGACAATGCACGGGGACGAACTTACAGGCTGGATTCTTGAAATGAGGTTGGCTGATTATCTTTTATCTAATTATGGAACTGATAGTCAAGTAACTAACATTGTAAATAATGCGGAAATTTATATTTGTCCGATGGCAAATCCTGATGGAACTTACCGAAATTCTACCGGCGGGACAAATATTTCAAATTCAACACGTTATAATGGCAATAATGTTGATTTGAATAGAAATTTTCCATGCGTTCAAGGTCAAGCAACTACAATGCAAAGTGAAATAAATTCAATGATACAATACGCTGATTTACATAATTTTACGATGAGTGCAAATACACACGGCGGGGCAACTGTTGCAAATTATCCATGGGATTTTGTTACTTCAAGTCAAACTCATGCAGATGATAATTGGTGGCAATTTGTTTCCCATATTTATGCAGATTTAGCAATTGCAAACGGACCGACAAATTATTTTAAAGATGTAACTAATTCCGGAATTACCGAAGGTGGTGATTGGTATGTGATTACAGGAAGCCGTCAAGATTATATGAATTATTTTAAACATTGTCGAGAAATTACACTTGAACTTTCCGTAACAAAAATGTTAGGAGTTGAACAATTAAATAATTATTGGAATTATAATCGTCAGGCGATGTTAAATTTTACAGAACAAGTGCTTTACGGATTTCATGGAATTGTTACAGACCAATGTTCCGAAATGCCAATTTCAGACGTAAAAGTAGAAATCACAGGACATGATAATTATGATTCCGAAGTTTATTCATTTTCTCCGTTAGGAAATTATTATCGTCCAATTTATACAGGAACTTATCAAGTAACATTTTCAAAAGCAGGCTATATTTCTCAAACAATTCAGGTTTCAGTTACAAACAATAATGCAACCATACAAAATGTAGTTTTAGTTCCTTCGAGTACGGAAATTGATGCAAATTTCACTGCAAATACTCAATCTTCTTGTGATGGAAATATTATTTTTACTGCAAATGAGCAAAATTATTCTTCATATCTTTGGGATTTTGGAGACGGAAATACTTCTACAGAAATTAATCCACAACATTTTTACAATAATTCCGGTAATTATAGTGTAACACTTTCAGTTACAAATAGTTGTGAAGATGAAAATCAGCATACTGAAAATAATTTTGTAGAAATAAATTTACCGACATCACCACAAGTAACAAATGGGTTTGCATGTGAAAGTTCAGAAATTACATTAAATGTATCAGGTAATGGTTTATTAAATTGGTACGATATGCAAAATTATGGGAATGTTATTAACACAGGTAATACATTTACTGATATTTTTTCAGCATCAATCACTTATTATGTAGAATCTGTAGTTAATAATACAACGACTGCAACAATTGGAAAAACAAATAATTCCGGAAACGGTGGAAATTTTAATAACTCTTCGGTTGAACACGGCTTAAATTTTAACGCCTACCAAGATTTTATTATAAATTCTGTATTAGTTTACACAGGTTCAACAGGAAATAGAAAAATTAAATTAGTAAATAGTTCGGGAGCAATAATTAAAGATACAATTGTATATTTAGCTAATTCATCAACAGGAATAACTATTAACTTGAATTTTTTTGTTCCACAAGGAAATGGCTATAAACTTATTTTAGACATGAGTTCTGCTACAATAAATATGTATAGAAATACTACCGGTGGAAATTATCCATATACATTTGAAGATGTGGTTAGTATAATAGGAAATACAGCTGATGACCTAAATTATTATTATTATTTTTACAATTGGCAAATAACAATTCCAAAAATTTGTATAAGTGCAAGAGTTCCTATTACAGCAACAATTAACCCAACTATTATTTTAGAAAATCATATTACAAATTCAACAAATAATAATGGAAGTATAACAGTAAATGTAATCGGAGGGCAACCGGAATTTGTTGGGAATTGGTCGAATGAAGCAATTACTTTTGGTAACGAAATGACTGTCAATAATTTAAGTTCCGGATATTATTCGGTAACAGTTACTGATGGAAATAATTGTACAAAATCATTAAACGACATTTGGGTAGATGACGCTATTAGTATAGAATATCATGAAACTAAAACAGAAATTTATCCAAATCCTTCAACAGGAAAATTCATAATTAATTCAGACAAAAATATTCAAAGAATATCAATAATTAATGAAAATGGGATAATAATATATTCAACAGATTGTAATTCAAACAGATATGAAATTAATCAAAAAATTGCAAGTGGAATATATATTCTTAATGTAGAGACAGAAAAAGAAATTTTGAAACATAAGTTAATAATTGAGTAAATTATTTTATGTTTCAAAATTTTACTTTTTAACACTAGCTAAAGAGTATTTGCCATACATTTTTTATCTAAAGCTAAACCAAGATATTTATTTTTCTCTTTAAATACAACAGATTGTTATTCAATCAGATACTAAATTGATCAAAAATGGCAAATGGAATATATAATATATGAGGTAGAAAATAATATTTTTAAACATAAAGTAATAATTGAATAAAAAACTCTTGGTTTATAAAAAAAAAAATATTAAATTTGAAAAAAAAAACAGTATGCAAGATTTAAAATGGTCAGAACTTCCATTTGGTTATGTTAGAACACCTTACAACGTTCGTTGTAAATATAAAAATGGCAAATGGGGAGAAATTGAAGTAAGTGATTCCGAATATGTAAATATTCATATTGCAGCAACTTGTTTGCATTATGGACAAGAAGCCTTTGAGGGATTAAAAACGTATAGAGGTAAAGATGGGAAAGTAAGAATTTTTCGTTGGGACGAAAATGCAAAACGTTTGCAATCATCATCAGAAGGAATTTTGATGGCAAAAGTAGATGACAAGTTATTTTTTGAAATGACGAAAAAAGTAGTTGACCTAAATAAAGATTTTATTCCGCCGTATGGAACAGGAGCATCTTTATATATCAGACCGCTTTTAATTGGAACAGGAGCAGAAGTTGGAGTAAAACCGGCAGATGAATATGAATTTATTATTTTTACAACTCCGGTAGGTCCTTATTTTAAAGAAGGATTTAAACCTGTAAACATTGCAATAATCAAAGATTCAGACCGAGCAGCTCCATTAGGGACAGGTTTGATAAAAATTGGTGGAAATTATGCGGCAAGTTTGAGAGGAGTAAAAAGAGCTCACGATGCAGGTTGTGGTTCTCCAATGTATCTTGATTGTGTAAACAGAAAATTTATTGATGAAATTGGTGCGGCAAACTTTTTTGGAATAAAAAATAATACTTATATCACACCAAAATCATCATCAATTTTACCATCAATTACAAATAAAAGTATAGAAGAATTAGCACAATTATTAGGTTATAAAACCGAAAGAAGACCTATTGAATTAACAGAACTCGAAACTTTCGAAGAAGTTGGAGCTTGTGGAACAGCAGCGGTAATTTCTCCAATTGGAAAAATCATTGATTTAGAAACAAACAAAATTTATGATTTTGGCGATAAACCAGGACCTGTTTCTACAAAATTATACGAAACTTTAGTAGGAATACAATATGGCGAAGTTGAAGATACCTTCAATTGGTGCACAATATTAGATATTTAAAAAAATATTTTTCATATTTTTCATATATTTTTTCAAAAAAGGACTTATTTCTTAAGCCCTTTTTTATTTAGAATATGTCTATTCGTAAAAAAATATTATCTTTGCAGTTCAAAAAATGAAAAGCATAATTGAAATAGTACAAAATATTACATGGAAGCCAATTTCTCAAGAAACATTGTTAATAACAAGTTTTGTGATAATAATGATGCTTTTAATAGAGCTTATTAATGTTTCAACACGAAAAAAAATTGAAAAACTTTTAAACAAAAATTCGATAATTTCAATTTTAACAGGAACATTATTTGGACTTTTCCCCGGTTGTATGGGAACTTTTGTTATCGTAACTTTATATTCAGAAGGATTAGTTTCGTTTGGAACTTTAATTGCAACAATGATTGCTACAGTTGGAGATGAAGCATTTTTTATGATTGCCGTAATGCCTGAAAAATCAATTTTAATTTTTTCAATTTTAGCAATAATAGCAATCATTGTTGGACTACTTTGTGACAAAATTTTTAAAATAAAAATTAATCTTTCAAAACACAATTTCAAACACGAACATTCATTAAATAATAACAACCATAATTGTTCGGAAACTCATGAAAATACTTTTTCTGTAAAAAATATTCACTTCAGTAAATATAAAATCATTATTTTTTCATTAATTTCAGCAATAATTGTTTTATCCGCAACAAATATTATTGCACATTCTAATTCGCAATTTGAAAGTTCAACTTTTTTACATAAAAATACAGAAACTTCTCATTTGCAACATGATGAAGATTGTCAGCATCTGAATTTAGATAACAAAAATCACGAACACGGTAGCGAAGCATTTGTAATTAAAATTTTGCTAATCGTTGTATCCGGTATTTTATTAATTTTATTGTTATTTAGCAACGAACATTTTATCAAAAACCATCTTTGGCAACATCTAATAAAAAAACATTTTTTGAAAATTTTCTTATGGATATTTATTACTTTAATAGCCATAAATATTATTTTTATGTTCGGTAATTTCAACGAATGGATAAGTAATAATTATTTCATTATGCTTTTAATAGCAATTTTAATTGGGATAATTCCACAATCAGGACCGAATTTAATATTTATTTCGTTATTTGTTGGAGGGACAATTCCTTTCAGCATTTTATTGGCGAACAGCGTTGTGCAAGACGGACACGGAGGATTACCGTTGTTAGCCGAAAGTAAAAAAAGTTTTTTCATCAAAAAAGGAATTAGTATCGGAATTGTTTTTGTTATTGGGATACTAGCTTATTTTTGTGGATTTTAGATTTATTATTTTAGTACACAGATTAAATAAGATTGCCTTATATGAATACTTTGTTGTAAAAAAGCATATAGACCTTTAATTAATCTTAAATTGCTTTTATCTGAAAGCTGTGGGGTAAATTGTTGATAATTTTTACAATCATAAACTTGAAAAAAGTTGTATCTTTGCAATGCAAAATTGCAATATAATAAAATTAAATTTATGACACTTGCCGAAATTCTGAAAGATTCTGATTATAAACAGTCGCGATTCGATATAGTTCAAATTCATCAATTTGAACAAAAAATAATCACTCGCACGGATAAAAATGGAAATAATATCCCATATATCAACTGTGCCATTCGTAAAAAAGAGATAAGACTAACGCCGGAAGAGGCTGTGAGACAGTTGTATTTGGATATTTTGCTCAATGACTATCACTATCCTGCCGACCGTATAGAATTGGAATATGCCGTAACATTCGGAAGGGAAAAAAAACGGGCGGATATTGTCATATTTGACAAAGAACGTGCCACCTCTCCCTACATTATCGTGGAGATGAAAAAACCGAAACTC
>JAITXI010000016.1 GCA_031284905.1 Bacteroidales bacterium | reverse complement strand
CTAAGTTCCGAAAAAGAAAACTTCTCTTGGAATAAAATCGTTACTTTAACTAAAAATCAAAAAAAAATTATTGAGGTTTTAGATTGTAGTGTATAATTTGTAGGGAAAAGTTAGGTATTTTAAACTTTTTTCATAATAGACTTACTAATGCTAATGCGGAATCGTTTAATGCTAAAATAAAACTCTTCAGGGCTAGTTTAAGAGGTGTGTCTGATAACGCTTTTTTCCTCTTTAGACTTCACAATATTTTTGCTTTCTCCCAATAAAATACGTCTGTCCCCAGAAAACTTGCAAGTACCCACGTCGATAGCTGTCGACTAACGTTGGGACGATTGCCTGCGAGCGGGTGGGCGGGTCCCCCGATACGACCGCCCGCGCGGGCGGATAACCTGCAAAGTCGCACGTCAGCCCGCTTGCAGGCAGAACGATTTCGTTGGTGGACGGCGTGTGTTATCACAGTCTGTATCAGTTGTCTTATTTCTTCCAAAAATCTAACAAGTTTGTTATTGCTTCTTGAAATAGTTTTGGTGCTTTTACACCTAAAATCAGTTTGCCGTTTTCATTGAGTAAAAATCCAACTTCTATCTCGACTATTTTTTCCTCTGAACGGCCGTATAATACGACAGTTCGTGTGATTTTATAGTTAGGATAATTCGGCTTATTGTAAATTTTGTCAAAAGCGTCATAGCCTGCCAATTCTTTAATACCGTTGTTTCTAAACTTATACTTTTTCCCTTCAATATCAATAATGATTTTGTTAGACAAATCAATTAAAACCAAATCAGGAATGTTGATAATTTGTGATTTGTCGCCCGCTTTGTATTTTTCTCTGTCTGTATATTTTGCAAGCGGAATAGGCTCGCCGTTTTTGGCAAAAAAATAACCTTTTTCGCAACCTGCGTGGTTTTCAAAAATAGAGCGACCGTTAGCAAAATTTTCTACAACCAAATGAATAAATATTGTACCCAATTTTTCGCCGTCCATATCATACTTCCAATATTCAGAGTTCATTTCAACCTTTGGAAGTTTTAATCCTTGCAGTGAAATGTCTAATTTATTGGCTATTTGCACAAATTTATTTGTTTTTCCAACGTGTGCTTGCAAAAGTCCGTGTTGTGTGATTTCGATTTTATCTTTCCAAGCTAATTTTCGCAAAACTGCGGAAATAATGCTTAATGCACCAATATTTGGGTCGTGAGAAAGTCCATTACTTTTGAAAAGTCTACCTGAAATTTCAATTTTTCCTCTTGATTTTTTCAATAGAATAGGCACATTTCCTTTTGGGGCACCTCGCATATTGTCCTTCAAATCAATTATTTCATCAACACTTTTGAATGGTACAAAAATTTTCTTATCCAATTTTTTACCTAAGATTTCAACACCCAAAGTCAATAACAACCTTGTTCCAAAAATATAAGTGTCTGTCGGTTTAACTTTCTGCTCTACTTGCAGATTATAAAGCATTATCTTCTTCGTTTTTGGGTAGTAATTTTGAATAAAAACAAACTTTGAACAACGCTGATAAACTCCTGTATTTCGGCTTTCTTTGTCATCTGTTTTGGTTTCTTCAATAGCGTAAATAGGTGTGTCTTTGATAGTTGGCTCTTTTTCTTGATAAAAAATCAAAAAGTCAGTAAAACTCGATTTGCCAGAAACAGTTTTTACAAATACTTTATCAACTTTGTTGCATCGAAAGCCTGTAACTTCGTATGTAAAAGTAAATATGCCCTTGTTCAAAATAGGAAAAATGCGGATAGGGTCAATAAAAACAGCAACCCCATTATCTTTTGCAAATTTTTGAAATATTGTTGAAATGACCTCTTTTTTAGGTCGTTCTTCTGTCAAGAAACAAAGATTTTTACTCATTTTCTTAAAATATAAAGTTGTTCTTTAATAAATTTTTTGTGTTTACTCTCACCGTTGCTGTTGCTTTTAAAACGCGTGTAATCAAACTCTACAAGTTCAGTTTTTCCAATTTTTTCAAAAATAGCAATAATTTCGTTTTGAGGCATAATTCCTTCATTGTTGTAACTCAAAATAAGCGTTTTGAATTTTCCTTTTTCGGCAATTTTTTTAAGTTCCTGCAACGCTGTTGTTGCATTGCAAAATTTAGATTTCTCGTTTTCGTAACTTGTCCGCAAACCTGTAATTCCCTTAATTTTAGGGTTATCATATTTTGCAATAGTTTCCAATAAATGATAATTTGGTGCATATTGCCGTTGATTGTACGGTGGGTCAAGATAAAAAATATCGGCTTCTACTTTATCTAACAAACTCGTGGAGTCAACATTAAACACAAAATTTTCCTTGTCATTAATAACAATTTCTATTGGTCGCAAAACAAGTTTTTTGACCGCTCGCGGGTCCCATTTTTTTTGAAATGCGGCATAAATTCCTGCTATATTTGCATAAAAAGGAACAGTTTCAATCAAGCAAGCCAACAATGTAAAATATTCATTTTCGGAGATTAATTTTTTCGTTTTCCAATCTTCAATTTGTTGCCTTATGGCATCAATCTTCAATCCGTTTTCTTCCGAAAAATACATTCGATTTTCGGAACTTGCCGGTGTGTAATTTTGATAAATAAACCCTTCTTTATGTTGAATTTGATTAAGATATTCCACAATAATTTGCAAGGGTGTTGCAAAAAGTGAAACAGAATGAAAATTAACGGTTTTTATGACTTTTTCAAAGTCAAATTTCTGATTATTAGCAATATATGCTTTTTGAAGAACAAAAGAAAAATACAATAAATCAGAAGAAAGAACCTGATAATTTTTCTTTTTGAAAAATCTACTAACACTTGTAGTTCCTGCAAAAAAGTCAAAATAAGAATTACCGGAAATGTTTTTATCCACCATTATCTGATAAATTTTATCGAGCAATTTTTCTTTATTTCCAATAAATCTCATACCTAAAAATTATCAAAAAGAGAATATGTTTTTTGGTTGCTTTGGAGGCTCGTAATTTGTAATCAGAACTTCGACACTTGCATTTTTATCCCGAATAATTGTGTGATAATTTGAATTGTAATAATTGTAATTCAAATAATTTATTCTGTAATTGGAGTTGTTCTCAACCCATTTTTTCAATATTATATTCTCTTTCCCTTTGTGTTCCACAACGTTAGAAAGAGCAAATTTCATTCTCTTTTCATCTATTTCGTCAAGTTTTTTCAGAAGTTGACGCTCTTCACGTTCTGTCCATCCTTTGAAACCTCGCTTTCCATCGTTATAAGTTCCTGTTGTTATCAAATATGGTGGGTCGCAATAAACAAAATCATTTTCGCCACAATCTGCAATTTCATAATCCTCAAAATCTGTATTTGAAAATTCTATGTCACTTTCTTTAAACTCAACAATAAAATTCACAAGGTTTTCTTTCATTGCGGGATTAAAACAACTTCTCTCGCGTCCAAACGGATTATTATATTCGTGATTGTTGTTGAAACGGATTTGGTGATTAAAAGAATACGCAATCAAAACAAATAAATCCAAAGGATTTTTTTCTTGATTATATGTTTCTCTCAATTTTTTATATCCCAACTCATTTGTTAGTGATAATTCAAATTCATTGATTCGTTTTTCAATGTGCCAGATTGTTTCATCAAGTAATTTTTTTTGAAACACTTTGTACATTTCAATCAAATAAGTTAGGTTGTCGTTGAAATATATTTTGTTTGCATCTACATTTATTCCAACATTACAGCCACCACAAAACAAATCAATAAAATTGTCAATGTCTTTTGGAAATAACGGCAAAAGTTGTGGCAAAAGTTTTGATTTTCCTCCAATATAGTTAAGTGGCGACTTAACTTGTTGTTTGTTGCGTCTTTTTGTTGTTATCATACAATATATATTTTGCAAAAATACAACTTTTTATTGATATTTTTGTTGCTTCGTGTAATTTTTTTTGTATGCAGAAAACTGTCAACTCGCTGTCCCTCGCGTTCTGTCCCTCGAGACGACCGCTTGCGCGAGCGGAAAACCTGCAAAGTCGCACGTCAGTCCGCTTGCTTGCAGAACGATTTAGTCTGTAAATGGCGTATTATTTTAGGCAATATCGTCCGTTGTAATGTTAGGGCAAGTGGACAAAATTCAGGCTATAACTATCCGTAACTTTCTGAAATACAATAACTTTGCACTATTTAATTTTATGAGTAAAAAAATGGGCAAAAATCACCAAGAAAAACGGTCTAAAATTAGGCAAACAACAGTACAAATGTCACGTTTGTGGTCGTCAATTCATCGCATCGGCACGCATACAATCTGAAGATATTTTGGATAAGTATTTAGAAAGAAGCAGAGTTACCAACAACTTGCAACACACTATGATTGTTCGACAAAAACTATACAACGTCATATATAACCTAAACTGAAGTTTTTGTTATAACTAAGATTTAATTTCGAGGTTAAATTTATGTAGAATATCTTTTTGTTTTTTAGAAACTTCGGAAATAAAAGGTTCAAATTCATCGCAAACGTAGATTTTTATCTTAGATAATTCTTTGCAGATTTCGCTTATAGAACAGTCTTTAAACATATTTTGTTCCCGCATTATTTTTGACATAAGTTGGTACAAAATAACAGCAATAAATTTTACAGAAATTATTCCCTCTGTAGTTTCTTTTGAATGAGAGTACAAACGATTGATATTCAACTTGTTTTTCGTTGTGTCAAAATTTTTTCAACTTTATTTTTATTTCCCAAAATTCACAAAACATAATATTTGTTGAAAACGATAAGCATTAAAAGATAGAAAAATTTCATATTATATCAACATCAATTTCAGTTTTTACATCTTTAAATTTCTTGCATAAAGAATGACATTCTTCTAAAAGAAGAAGTTTGGTTTTTTGAAGCGACAAGTTTTTTTCTATACGAATATACACATTTAAAAAGAACAAATTATTTATTTTATTTATGACAGGCTCTTCCGGTCCTTTCACACGATTTCCTAACTTTTGTTTCAAAATATTTGCTAATGAAAAAGCAGTTTTAAAAAGCAAGTCTTCATTTTTAGCTTTTAATTTTATGACAATAAAACGAGAAAATGGAGGATAATTAAATTTTTCTCTATTTTGAATTTCAGAAAAATAAAACGATTGATAATCTTGAGCAACAAGAAATTTAATAATTTGATTTTCAGGTTCAAAAGTTTGCACGATTACTTTCCCCTGATTTTCTCGTCTACCGGCACGTCCGCTAACTTGCATCATCATTTGAAACGCTTTTTCAAATGCTCTGAAATCCGGCATGTTCAATAAATTATCTGCATTTAATATTCCAACAAGACTTACATTTTGAAAATCTAATCCTTTGGTAATCATTTGAGTACCAACAAGAATGTCTATGTCGTGATTTTCAAAATCCGTTAAAATTTTTTCATAAGCAGTTCTACTTGTAGCTGAATCGGCATCTAATCTTTTAATTTTTGCATTTTTTAAAATAGCTTGTAAATCACCTTCAATTTTTTCTGTTCCCAAACCCTTAAACGAAAAATCTGTTTCTCCACAATTTTTACATTTCTCCACAATTGTATATTCTTTACCGCAATAATGGCAAAGAAGTTTATTTTCTCGTTTATGAAAAGTCAGCGAAACGTTACATTTTTCACAAAAAGGAACCCAACCACAAATTTTACATTCAAGATATTGAGAATATCCACGTCTATTTTGAAACAATATTATTTGTTCATTTTTACCTAAAACCGTTTTAATACTTTCAATCAAAATTGGATGAAAATGTGAAATCATAGTTCTTCGCCGATAAGCATCTTTCATGTTTGCAACAATAATTTCCGGTAGTTTGACATTTCCAAATCTTTGTGTTAATTCTACCAAATTATATTTATTGGAAGTGGCATTAAAATACGATTCAATTGAAGGTGTAGCAGATCCTAAAATTACATTTGCATTATGAATTTTTGCCAAAACCAAAGCTATATCTCGAGCATTATATCTTGGGGCAGGGTCCTGTTGTTTATATGTTTGTTCGTGTTCTTCATCAACAATTATTAAACCAAGATTTTGAAAAGGCAAAAAAATTGCAGAACGAACTCCCAAAACAACTTTCCGGTTATTATTCAAAATTTCTTGATAAATTTCTGCTCGTGAAGAAACAGGATATTTACTATGAAAAACTGCAATATCATTGCCAAAATATTGTTTTAGACGAGAAATCATTTGAGTTGTGAGAGCAATTTCAGGAAGAAGAAATAAAGCAGATTTATTTTCAGCTAATACGTTCTTAATCAATTGAATATAAATTTCCGTTTTCCCACTGGATGTGACTCCATGTAAAAGTACTGGAATTTTTTTATTAAAAGAATTATTTATTTTTAAATACGAAATGTTTTGATAATCAGATAATTGCAATTTTTTGGTTTGAAAATCAATTGATTCAAAATTTTCTATTCGTGAAATTTCAGTATCATTAATTGTTAAAAATTGTTTCTTCTGTAATATTTTGAGCGTTTCCGAACTAATTTGACATTTTTTAACAATTTCTGTTACATCTACATTACAATTATTATTTTGAGAAATTTCAATTAAAAAATTTAAAATATCATTTTGTTTTCCATTTTTTTTAACAATATTTTCATATTCAAAAATATTATTCTCAATAGATTTTATATCAAAAAATACTGTTTTTTTATATTTAGGTTTAAAATCATTAATTATTTTTTGTCCGATATTTATGATTTCTTTAGATTCTAATAAATTGAGAATATGGATAGGATTTTGAATTCTTAAAAATTTTCTAATATCCTGAATATTAGTATCTTTATTTGCTTTTACATAATTAATTACTTGAAGTTCTTTTTCTGACAGACTAATTTCATCAGAAAAATTTTTATTAAAATAAATTCTGGTTTCGCTACAAGCTAAAAGATTATCCGGAATTGCAGCTTTCAGAACATCACCAAGAGGGCAACAATAATAATCTGAAATCCATTTAATAAAAGCGAGTTGATGACTGTCAACAAATGGTTTAGAATCTAAAAATTCAAGTATTGGTTTAACTGTAAAAGATGGAACGCTATTATGCAATCCAATTACAATTCCTGTGTATAATTTGTTTTTCCCAAAATTCACTATAACTCTGAAACCGATTTCAATTTTATTATTAAAAGTTTCGGGAATAAAATATGTAAAAGTCTGATTGACAGGAATAGGAAAAAGAATTTCGGCGAATTTCACATTCAAAAAATAATTGATTAAGTATTAAGAGTGTTAATAATTTCTAACATTTTTTGGTCAATTGTTCTATGGTGTTTTATAGTTTTATTAAAAGGAACATGAACAATTTCGTTATTTATCATGCCGACCATAATGCTGCGTTGGTCATCAATAAGAGCTTCAATGGCAGCAATTCCTAATCGACTTGCCAAATAACGGTCGTAAGAAGTAGGCGAACCACCTCTTTGAGTATGACCAAGGACTGTAACTTTCATATCAAAATCATCGCCAAATTCTTGTAATCTTTCTTTAATTTTAAAAGCGCCTCCGGCATCGTCTCCTTCTGCAACGATAATAATACAAGAAGTTTTCTTTTGTCTCATATAACCTAAAAGTTTTTCGTGAAGAGCATTTATATCAGTTTCCACTTCAGGAATAAGAGCAGCTTCAGCACCACCGGCAATACAACTTCTTAAAGCAATAAAACCGGCATCACGTCCCATAACTTCAACAAAAAACATACGGTCGTGGCTCATGGCTGTATCTCGAATTTTATCAACAGCAGTCATAACCGTATTCAAAGCGGTATCATAACCGATAGTCATATCAGTACCAAATAAATCGTTGTCAATCGTTCCGGGAATCCCAACTACCGGAAAATTATACTCATCAACGAGAGCCCGTGCACCCTTCAATGTACCATCACCACCAATAACAACTAGAGCGTCAATTTCTGCTTTTTTTAAATTTTTATACGATAGTTTCCTACCTTCTTCGGTTTTAAAAACCTCACTTCTTGCCGTTTTTAGAATTGTTCCTCCTGTTTGAATTATATTTGCTACACTTTTTGAATTCATTTCAATAAAATCACCTTTAATTAAACCTTCATAACCACGTAAAACTCCGTAAACTTCAAGATTTTCTTGTAATGCTTTTCTAACAACTGCTCTTATTGCAGCGTTCATTCCCGGAGCATCTCCACCTGAGGTTAATACTGCTACCCTTTTTATTTGTGTCATACAACTTTTAATTTTTTTGTAAAATTATAACGCAGATTCAAGTTACAAATGTAACTTTATTCTTAAGCAAAGATAATAAAAAAAATTCATTTGGAGTTAAAAAATTTATTTTTTTTCGATGTCTGCTGTCGAGTTTGTTTTTTACTTATTCAATAAATTGATTATCAATGGCTTTTAGGTCAGTTTATATATATATATTGTCTAAATAAGTCTATTAGCATTTGTATTACAGCCCTTTTTGTAAAATTTATAAGGATGAGTGAAGCAAAAATCAACATTCAAAAGTTTAGAAATTAATTTGTGTTTTGCAAACTTTTTGCCATTTGGCGTTTTTACCTTTAGACAAAGGTATTATTCTCTCCATTAAAGAAACACGGTCGGTAGCAGTAAAAGTTGCATTTATTTAATTGAAATTACGTTGTTTTTTTTATTCATTGTTAAAAAAATTGCAGATATTGAACTTTGAGTTAATACTAAAACGCTATCAAATTAGCAAATAATATTATTTTTTAAAATCTACAATATGACATTTAGGCATGTATTGTTGAAAAATATTTTTTAATATTACCCTACGTATGATAGCAATTTAGTATAATAAAACTTTAAATTTTTTATAAGCCAACTATTTACAAAATTAATTTTTTAGTGTTAAAAATCTATTTAACAAAATTAAGCAAACAAATATGTCTGATAATCAATCATTTGTTAAACAATAAGATTTTAACGCATTGACCCTGCACTTGCTTTGATTTTACATCTATAAGCCTTCTTTAATAAATTTTCATAAACCAAAAAAAAAGATTAAATTTGTGAAATATTTTTAATTAAGATGAAAACAAATTTATTTTTAGTGTTATTAGTATGTGCTTCGTTGGGATTTCTGACGTTTTTCTCTTCTTGTAATAATTCAGGAAAAAACTCAAAAGAAACTGATCTTATTGAAGATACAATTCCAAAAATCAATTTTCCCAAAGATTCTACACAAGACCAAATAGGAAATTTATTGTCCGGAATAGATATTTCCGGTTATTCTCAAATATCTATTTCTGATAGTTCTTTTTGGAATAAATATAAATTAGAAATTGATTCTGCTTGGAAAAAACTATCTCAAGAAAGATTGTCAAAAATGGATAATTGGTCAAAAATCGAAATTTCTCCAAAAATTAATGATACGACTTTATTGTTTTATCCTTTTTCCGGTCCTGATTTTTTGAATGCCTATCATCTGTTTCCTAATGCAAATGATTATACTTTGATTGCTATGGAAAAATTGGGAACAATTCCTGATTTAAAACAAGCAACTGAAAAAGATATAAAGGCATATCTAAATTCTGTTAATAATGGACTGCGTGATATTTACAAACGTAGTTATTTTATTACAGGAAATATGGAACAAGATTTGCGAAAAAATCAAGTAAATGGAGTTTTGCCCCTTTTATATGTTTTTCTCGAAAGAACCGGACACAAAATTTATGAATTTGGTTATTATCAATTGCAAGATGACGGTGTAAGTTTTCTCCCGATAGATAAACCAACAAATTCCTTAAAAGTTGCCGAATGTATTAAATTTAAAGTTCTAAAAGAAGGAGATACAAAATTAAAAGAAGTTACTTATTTTTATGCAGATATTTCTGATGATGGTTTTGTGAAAAATCCTATCTTATTACAATACCTTAAAAGTATGAGAGAATGTAATACATTTATAAAATCGGCTTCGTATTTAAGTCATTATGAGACTTTTACAAATATTCGTAATACAACTTTAGAGAAATCAAAAGCCGTTCTTCAAGATGATACCGGAGTTCCTTTTAGATATTTTACAAAAAATTTCGACTATTTTTTGTATGGAACTTACGAAAAACCTATTGATGATTTTAAAACTGGAGCAAAATATTTGTTTCAAAAAGATTTAGAAGAAAAATATCAGACAGAAAATCCAAAAGCTTTAGATTTTTCTTTAGGTTATCATTGGAGAAGTGGCATTCAAAATTGGGTTTTATATGTCAGAAAAGTTGTTGAAGTAAAAAATGAAGCTGATTCCATAGCTCCAAAAAATTAAATAAATATGGAACTTGAAGGCAAAATAATTTTAGTAACCGGCGGAACTAGAGGAATTGGAAAAGAAATTGCTTTAGAATGTGCAAAAGAAGGAGCAATTGTTTGTTTTACTGCTTTACACAAAAATGAAAATTTTTTAAATTTAGAAAAAGAACTTGAAAAATTTGGAAACAGATTTAAAAGTTTTGCTGTTGATGCTTCTATTTATGAAGATTCCGTGAAAGTTATTGATGAAATAATTTCTGATTTTGATAGAGTTGATATTCTTATAAATAATGCAGGAATTACTGACGACACTTTGTTAATACGAATGTCTGAAAATCAATGGGATAAAGTAATTAATACGAATTTAAAATCTGTTTTTAATTACACAAAAGCAGTTCAAAAAACAATGTTAAAACAACGTAGCGGTTCAATTATAAATATTAGTTCTGTTGTTGGAAAAATGGGAAATGCAGGACAATCGAATTATGCTGCATCAAAAGCCGGAATCATTGGCTTTACAAAATCTATTGCCAAAGAATTAGGCTCAAGAAATATTCGTTGCAATGCTATAGCTCCAGGTTTTATTGAAACTGACATGACTGACGAAATTTCTGAAGAAATTAAAAATGCAATGTTAAATCAAATTCCACTCAGAAAATTTGGTAAAACTAAAGATGTTGCGGATTTAGTAGTTTTTTTAGCTTCTGATAAATCAACCTATATCACCGGACAAGTTATTAATGTGTGTGGCGGTATGAATATTTAACAAATTTTTATTATGTTTTCGTTATATTTTGAATATCCTGTTTATTATTTAATAATTATTGCTATTGTTGCGGCAGGTATATCATTTTTATTATATTTCAGAAATAAAACTTTTAGAACTATTGAAAAATGGAAAATAATTCTTTTATCTGTTTTACGATTTGTTTTTAGTTTTTTAATAATTTCTCTACTTTTAAAACCGGTTATAAAATCATCAACGATTGAAACTCAAAAACCGATTATTGTTTTAGCTCAAGATAATTCAAAATCAATAATTATCAATAAAGATTCAATATTTTACAAAACCGAATATAAAAAACAAATACAAAATTTAATTAGTAATTTACAAAACGATTATGATGTTCGTTTTTTTAAATTTTCAGATAAAGTTGAAAACGATACATTAGTTGATTTTTCCGGAGAACAAACCAATATTTCAAATTTATTTAATGAAATTTCTTCTCGTTTTTCAGGAATGAATGTCGGTGCAATTTTATTGGCAACAGATGGTTTGTTCAATGCAGGTCAAAGTCCTGCTTATTCTCTCAAAAATAATTATCCTATTTACTCTATCGCTTTGGGAGATACAATTTCTCAAAAAGATTTATTGATTAAAGATATAATTCATAATAAAATTGCTTTATTGGGAAATGTTTTTCCAATACAAGTTTTTATTTCGGCAGAAAATGCAAAAGAAACAGAATCGGAAATAATTATTCAAAAAGATGGAAAAAATGTTTATTCTTCAATATTTCAATTACCTAAAAATTCAACAATACAAAAAATCAATATTGACCTTAAAGCTGACAAATTAGGACTTCAACAATATAAAGTAATTTTAAAACCATTAAAAGACGAAATATCCCTCGAAAACAATGTTTCTACTTTCGTAATAAATGTTATTGATGACAGAAAAAAAATATTATTATTGGCAAATGCACCTCATCCTGATATTAGTGCTATTAAATCTGCAATAAAAGAAAATCCGGATTTTGATGTCAATGTTAAGTATATTAATAGTTTTAGAGAAAACATTAATAATTTTGATTTAGTAATTTTACACCAACTTCCTTCTAATAACAATAACCTCAGTAAAATAACTGCCGAGATTGAAAAAAACAAAATTTCAGTTCTTTATATTTTAGGAAATAATTCTTCTATTGCGACATTTAATTCAATAAATACAGGACTTCAAATTACAAAATTGAGCAATAATTCAGATCATGTTACTCCATTTCTGAATACAGATTTTTCTACATTTTCTATTGACAATAATACAGATTTTTTTAATAATTTATCACCAATACAAGTATTTTTTGGAAATTATAAATTCAATACAAATTATAAAACTCTTTTATATCAAAAAACAAATAACATTAAAACAGATAAACCATTAATTGCATTTTTAGATGATAATAATCCTAAAATAGGGTTTATTATTGGTGATGGTTTGTGGAAATGGAGGATAGATGATTATAAAAATAATACTGAACATACAAATTTTAATATATTGATTAATAGAATTATACAATACATGTCTATTAAACAAATAAAAGATAAATTAACGGTCAATTCAAAACAAATTTTTAATAAAGGAGAAGCTGTAATTATTAATGCTGAATTTTATAACGAAACTTTTGAAATTGTAAAAAACCTTGACATCGTTTTATCCCTTAAAGATATTGATAATAAAGAATATAAATATAATTTTGAAAGTTTTCAGAATAGTTATCGTTTAAATTTAGGACCACTGTCGGCTGGAAAATATAATTATTCGGTTTCCACAAAATTTGACGGAAAAGATTATAATACAAATGGAGAATTTATTGTTCAAAAAATTAATCTTGAACATTTAGTAACAACTGCAAATCATAATCTTTTATATCAAATTGCAGAAAATACAAATGGGAAAGTTTTTTCTAAAGAAAATTTTTCTGAAATTGAAAAAACTATTAAAGAAAATAAAGATGTTGTAACCATTCAATATAAAGTCGACAAACTACATACTATTTCTGATTTATATCTGATTTTCTTTATTATTTTATTATTTGCAGTGTGTGAATGGAGCCTGAGAAAATATTTTGGCAGTTATTAATCCTAACAGGTTTTACTTTAACAATTTCCATATATTCCCTTAAATCCGCAAACAAAATCACAAGAGACTAATATTCAGCGATATTCGCAAAAAATTTTTCTCCTCTAATAAAATATGTAATACGCCTTGGGCTTGACTTGCATCGCCACTTTCTTTTATTGATACTATGTCAAAATGTAATAGCAATTCTGACTGTAAAAAATATGTTATTATTTCATTTTCCATCGCTTTTTTTGATAACAAATTTAATAAATTTTTATTTATTTTGTTCTTGTTTTTTAGATTTTATTTTTTCTTCTCCCCATAAAATACGTCTGTCCCGTTAATTTACAAAAAAACTTTACAGTTAAAAAATTAAATTTTTCATTTGTGAAAAATTTAATTTTTTTTTTATACTTTTGTATCATGAAAAAAATCGACTTTCTAATAATAACTATCGTAATTTTGTTTTTTGCTCCATTTTTCGTATTCGACTGTATATATGGTTTTTACGAAATTTTCAACAAAGAACATTTTATGATTATGAGTTTTATTAAATTTGCAATTTTAGCAACTTTTGGTGAATGTATCGGATTGCGAATTACTAAGGGAATTTATAACAAAAAAGGATTTGGAATTATTCCAAGGGCAATTGTGTGGGGATTTTTGGGAATGGGAATAAGTATGGCGATGACAATCTTTTCAATAGGTGTACCTGCTTTTCTTGAAAAAATGGGACTTCAAAACGCAACAGCAATTTTTAAAGGAGATTTCTCTATTTTGAAAATTTTCATAGCATTTTGTATTTCTATTATTATGAATACTATTTTTGCTCCTGTTTTTATGACTTTTCATAAAATTACTGATATCCATATTACAAATAATGGTGGAACAATTCGAGGATTTTTCAAACCAATAAAATTTGAACAAATTTTCTCAACTCTTGATTGGAAACGCCAATGGAACTTTGTTTTCAAAAAAACTATTCCCCTTTTTTGGTATCCGGCACACACGATTACTTTCTTATTACCTCAAAATTTTCAAGTACTTTTTGCTGCAATTTTGGGCATAATATTAGGTTTATTATTAGCAATATCTTCCTTACAAAAGAAATAACATTTTATTCTTTCCAATTTTAATAATTTTTAATAAATTTGTAATAAAAATAATATGAAATTAGCAGTTGTTGGAGTAACAGGACTCGTGGGGCAAACAATTTTAAAAATTCTTGAAGAAAATAATTTTCAAGTTGATGAATTAATTCCTATCGCATCAGAAAAATCTGTTGGAAAAACAATAATTTTCAATCAAAAAAAATATAAAGTTTGCGATTTAAAAACTGCTATAAATTTGAATCCGAATATTGCGATTTTTTCAGCAGGGAAAGATGTTTCGTTAGAATGGGCTCCAAAATTTGCAAAAAAAGGCACTTATGTAATTGATAATTCTTCGGCGTGGAGAATGAATGACAACATAAAATTAATTGTTCCCGAAGTAAATATTTCTATACTTAACCCAGACGATAAAATTATAGCAAATCCAAATTGTAGCACAATCCAATTAGTGGTTGTATTATGGAATTTGCATTTAAAATATAAATTAAAACGTGTTATTGTTTCAACATATCAATCAGTTAGTGGTTCCGGTTTTAAAGGAATAAATCAATTGGAATGTGAAGCAAAAAATATTAATCCTCAAATTAACGCTTACCCTCATCAAATATATTTGAATTGTATCCCTCATGGAGGAAATTTTCTTGAAAACGATTACACAGAGGAAGAAATGAAATTAACAAACGAATCAAGAAAAATTTTAAATATTCCAAATTTAAAACTCACAGGAACTGTTGTAAGAGTTCCTGTAAAAGGTGGACATAGCGAAAGTGTAAATATCGAATTTTCTAAAAAACCGGATATTAAAAAAATTAAAGAAATTTTAGCAAATACACTCGGAATTACAATTCAAGACAACCCTGCAAATAATGAGTATCCTTTGGCTATCAATGCAGAAGGGAAAAACGACATTTTTGTTGGTCGAATTCGTCTTGATAATTCAAACGAAAAAGCTATTAATTTATGGATAGTCTCCGATAATTTACGAAAAGGTGCTGCTACAAATGCCGTTCAAATTGCTGAATATATTTGCGACAATTTTATCATATTATGACAAAAAAAAAACGAAAAGTAAAAAAATCTAACAAAAAATCAATTATTATTACAATTATTATTGTTGTGTTTGTAATTGGTATTTTATTAAAACTTTATTATCCTTTTTTTTCATCATATTTTTTTAAATCAAACGAAAATCTTAAATCTATTGATGAGTTTAAAATTGAATTACCGGAATATTCAACTTTTGGCATAGATGTATCGACTTATCAAGATGATATTCAATGGGATACAGTCTTTAAATATCAAAAAATTGATTTTGTTTTTATTAGAGCAACTGCCGGAAATAATAATTTCGACAAACGTTTTGTTAAAAATTGGTCAATTCTTAGTAAAAAAAATATTATAAAAGGAGCATATCATTATTTTCGTCCTGATGAAAGTAGTGAAAAGCAAGCAAATTTTTTTATCAAAAACGTAAAACTCGAAACAGGAGACCTTCCGCCAATATTAGACATCGAAGCATTAAGTAAAGTAAAAAATCTCAACGATTTAAAATCGGAATTATTGAATTGGCTAAACATAGTTGAAAAATATTACAAAATAACGCCAATATTATATTCATATAATAATTATTATTCATATTTTCTTACAACAGACAAACGTTTCCAGAAATATCCATTGTGGATTGCGTGGTATAATACCAAAGAAAGACCAAATAAAATAGCAGAAGATTGGGTATTTTGGCAATTTTCCGACAAAGGAAAAATTATCGGAATTAAAGAAAATGTTGATGTTAATGTTTTTAACGGAAGTCTAAAAGATTTAGATGGTTTGAGAATTAAGAAATAACTTTCATTTTGGGATTAAGTTTGTTTGACTATTTTCAAATAAATATACGCAGATTTCTTTTCTTGTTTTTCCTGCTCTTTTTAATGTAGAAATTTCGTACCTTTGTACTTCGGTTAAATGTCCCATAAATTACAACTTTTTGGACAGAGGGCTAATTTAAAACATTTATTCCATTTTGGAAGACAAGAAAGGGAGAGTTTTTTTCTTTTTCTTTCTGTCAAAAAACATTATTATTCCCATGAGCCTCAGAAAAATTGCATTTATTGGGTGAATTTACGTTTAATAATATTACGATTTGCGACATCTCGCCAATTAGGTTTAGTTTTTTTAAACATTATGATCGCTGTTTATACTAACTATCACATTCGATATTTTTCCATTAGTCTTTTTCCCTTCTAACAATTTCTCTTGCAATATTTCCATATACTTCCGAATTATTCAATAAGTCATATAATTTTTCATAATCATCTTTTATTTGTTGATAATTTTCACTTTCGGGAAGTACTTTTTTTAATTCAAAAATTGTTCTTTCAATCGAAAAATCTTCTTGAATTAATTCTACAACTGCTTGTTTTTGCAAAATTAAATTTGGAAGAGAAATATAAATTACTTTTGCTAATTTTTTTGCAATGATAATACTCAATTTATTGGCTTTGTAACAAACTACTTGTGGCACTTTAAATAAGGCGGTTTCTAGTGTTGCAGTTCCTGATTTTACTAATGCAGATGTTGAATGGGATAAAATTTCATAAGTTTTATCAAAAAGTATAGGAATTTGAAGATTTGGAACAATTTTATAATATAAATTTTTATTAATTGATGGAGCTCCGGCTATAATAAATTGGTATTCAGGGAATTGTTCAGACACTTTTATCATTATTGGTAATATTTTCTTTAATTCTTGTTTTCTACTTCCGGGTAAAATTGCAATTAATTTTTTGTCTAGCGATAAGATATATTTCTTGCAAAATTCTTCATAAGTATCTGGCTTATAATTATTTATTAAATCAACTAATGGATTTCCATAATATTTTACTTCAATTTCATATTTAGCATAAAAATCTTTTTCAAAAGGAAGAATTACAAACATTTTATCGGTAAAATCACGAATAATTTTTACTCTTGAAGTTTTCCATGCCCAAACATTTGGCGAAATAAAATATATAGTTTCAAAATTATGTTTTTTTGCCCATTTTAACATTTTTAAATTAAATCCGGGATAGTCAACAAAAATAATTTTATCAGGATTATATTGTAAAATTTGTCTTTTACAGGTTTTGAAATTTTTTAAAATTTTATTCAAATTTTGAACCACTTCCACAAAACCCATAAAGGCAAGGTCTTTAATATGTTTTGTAATTTTCACACCTTGTGCAATACATAAATCGCCACCCCAGCCTTCAAATTCCGCTTCGGGTTCAATAATTTTTATTTGTTTTACCAAATTTGAGGCATGCAAATCTCCTGAGGCTTCTCCCGATATAATGAAATATTTCATTATATAAATTTTAAAATCAAAACCACTACAACAAAAAATAATATAGAACCTACTAATCCTTTAATTGCATACCAATAATCTAATTTTTTAAAAATTACGTATAAAAGTAAATTAGGTATTACACAAGCACTAATTACAGGTATGAATATTTTTTTTTCTTGAAGTTGCATATAAAACGATTTAAAAGTAAACAAATCGTTGTCGGCTGATATGTAAAAATATAAAAAGACACCAAAAAAGCAAATAGTTGGCAAAATTATTCCAAAAATTAATCCCCAAAAAGATTGATTAAAGCGTTTTATTTTGTTAGGTTTTATTTCCATTTTATAAATTCCAATTTTTAAGTTCGTCAATAAATGTATATAAAGTCAAATCAGGTTTCACAGGAACTATTGAAGCATAATTGTTTGCTAAAGCCCATTCATCTGTATCTTCGTTTTCAAGTTCGTAATTATCAAAATGTCCTTGATACCAATAATAATCGTTATGATATGGATCAATTCGTTTATCAAATTCTTCAATCCAAAGTCCTTTTGTTTGAGTACAAATTTTATAGCCTTTAAAATCTTTTATTGAAATATCAGGAAAATTAATATTTAAAGATGTTTGAAAAGGCAATCCTTTTTCTAAAACTTTTTGAATAATTATTGGAGCAAATTTTTCTACCAATTGTAAATTTGCAGTTTCTTTGTGGTCAGTTACTGAAAAACCAATTGCAGGGATTCTGTGCAAACTTGCTTCAATTGCAGCCCCCATTGTGCCTGAATATATTAAATTAATAGCTGCATTAGAACCATGGTTAATTCCCGACACCATTAAATCAGGTTTTCTACCATTTAGTAATTGTTGTATTCCAATTTTTACACAATCAACAGGTGTTCCTGTAACTGAATATCTTTCTATAGTTTTATCTTTTTGCAATTGCTTTACAAAAAGCGGCGAAGTAGAATTTATTGAATGGCTCATGCCGGATTGAGCTGTTTTTGGAGCTACCACAACAACATCTCCGTAAGGACGAACTATTTCTGTAAGTACTTTAATACCTGGAAAATCTATTCCGTCATCATTAGAAACTAATATCAGTTTTTTTTCACTCATAATTTCTGTTATATATTTCGAATAACGTCTTTCCCAAAAGTTTTATTTGCAAATTCACGTTTTCTAGGGACAAAAGTTCCGTTTTCTAATTCACGATATAAAACTTTTGTAAATAATTTAAACATTTTTTCTTCTTGACTTTCATCTTTGTAAAAAACTTTCCAAGCATATTCGTAAAGTTCTTGAAGTTTTTCCGGAGACATATGCATAGGCTTATAAACAACTTGTCCTGCATTATAATGATTCCAATCATAATCGAAAATTTTATTTTGGCGTAACAAATCGTCATAAGCTTTTGTATGAGGAAATGGGGATAAAACTGTGAACTCTGCTAAATCTAATTCGATTTCTAATAAAAAGTCAATTAATCGTTTTATATCATCTTCGGTTTGATTATCTAATCCTAACAAAATTGTTCCTTCGACTCCAATTCCATAGCTGTGATACCTTTTTATTCTTTCTTTGATATAATCGGAAGTGTCAAAAACTGCTTGATAAACATACCATGCACCCGCTTGAGCGGCTAAATCCAAAATTTCCGGATCATCGTCAATTGTATGAGAAATCCAATTTTTTTTCAGCGGAATCATTTCCTTGAAAAGTTGTTTTTCCCATTCTTTATCTTGAGCTAGAGAATTATCAACAATAAATAAACGATTATTGTCAATTTGAGATAATTCTTCAATGCTTTTTTCAATCGGACGCGGGCGGAAATTTCTTCCACCTAAATAAGAAACTGCACAAGGATAACAGCTAAAACGACAACCGCGAGAAGCATGAAATAAATCTACCATTTGAACTCCTTTATGATTATATAAATGTCGTTTATATAAATCTCTCCGAGCCGGTCCGATAGTTTCGATTGCAGGAAATTTGTTCATAAAATTATAAATTTTTTTTAATTGACCTTTTTGCCAATCATTTATTACTTCTTCCATATTTCCTTCTGCTTCGCCCAGAAAAACAGAACTGGCATATTGCATAGTTTCTTCAGCATGAAGCATTGTAGATATTCCGCCAAAAATTACTTGTTTCCCACGATTCCTAAATTCTGTTGCAATTTCCCAACCACGTTTTACTTGTGTACTCAACATCATTGAAACACCAACAAAATCGCATTCTACGTCAAAATCAATGTCTTCAACATTTTCATCAACAAATGATACATCTACTGATTTTGGTAATGCGGCTGCAAAAACAACAGGTCCGTGCGGTGGTAAATAAAAAGTTGTTTGTCCCGGAAGTTTATTCCATTTTGGATATATAATGTGAAATTTCATATCTTTTATAATTATTTACAAAAATAATATTTTTTTAGTATAATAAAAAGCATTTATTTCGCCTTATTTATAATTCCTTAAATCCGCAAATAATATCATAATAAACTAATATTCCGCGACATGCCGATTGTTATAAAAACGCCAGCTCTTAATTATATAGCACAATTACGTTATAATTAATGTATCTACTGTTTTTTTATAAAATACTGAAAATAATATTGTTGTTGTTTTTATTACGTAAAATATAGAAAAGTTACAAGTTCAAGTTGGGTTAAAAACTCGTTCTTACTTAAAATGATTATAAATAACAAAAAAATAAATTAAAAGTTGATTTTGTGAAAAATAGTGTATATATTTGCAAAAATAATATATAAAAATTTAACTAAAAATTTGGTATTATGAAAAAATTAATACACAAAACAAAATTTAGTAAAATTTATGTCTTAATTACTTTTTTTATTGCAATAGTGATTATAGGGATAACAACAAGTTGCGAGGAAAAAGAAAACAAAACAGTTTCCGATAACACAGAAACAGTAGTAAAAAGCGTTAATATTCGATTGTTATTTAGCGAATCGTTAGTACAAGCAATGTTAGCTGATATAAGTGTTTATAACATAAGTGTAAATTCTCATGGAATCTTGGAATTTAATAATTCCGAGGATTTGAATGAAGTTATAGAAATTTTACAAAACTATTCATTACAATTTGAAGATACATTAGAATTATATCCTGATTATCCTATTTTGTATGCTTTTGAAGAGCATTACAACTTTA
>JAITXI010000015.1 GCA_031284905.1 Bacteroidales bacterium | reverse complement strand
ATATATGAAACATATAAAATGTTGTTTTCCTTTTTTATAAATATGCTATAAATAACAAAAAAGTAAATTAAAAGTTGATTTTGTGAAAAATAGTGTATATATTTGCAAAAATAATTTATCAAAATTTAACTAAAAATAAATATTATGAAAACATATATCAAAGTTAAAAAATCATTTTTGATTATTATGTTATTATCTGTTTTTACAACTTCTTTTTCTCAAAAGTTACAATTAGGGATTGAGTCTGGAATAACAAAACCTGTTTTTTCAATATCGAACGCAGGGTGGCTTTGGAATAATAATGATTGGTTTTTTGGGATTAAAAATATTGATTTAAAATTAAATTATTATTTCAAAAATAATATTTTCGTCAGTATTGCAATTGACTATAATTTATTTTATGATAATGTCAATTTGGTTAGACCAGGAACTAATTATTCCGGTTTATACAGATACGTTTCCGCACCGATTTCTGTAGGTTATAAATTACAATTGTTTTCTTCTTCATTCTACTTAAAATATTCTGCAGGTATAGACTTATGTTTTATGTTTGACCATTCTTATGGAGATAAAAGTAAAGGCAAAATAAATACTGAAAATATAGAATATGATTTTTATTATAACGAAAGTTCATATATTAGAAATTTTAATATTTTGTTAAATCAAAGATTGTCACTAACTTATGAAATCAAGAAATTTATGTATATAGATTTATTTGCAGAATATCATGGCGGGTTAATGAAAGTGATTGATGCTTCCGGAACTATTATTTATAGATCTGTATCTTTACTTGATAATGATGAGATTGCAATTTCTACCCAAACATATCATCCTGTAATAACCAGCAATGGTTCATATTGGAGAATAGGTTTAGGAATAGGATATATTTTTAAAAATAGAGAAAAAAAGTAAACTTTTATGAAAATACTTTAGAACAATGTTACTTTTATGTGGCATTGTTCTTTTATTTATATTTGTAAATGGACAAACAGTTGTTTCCATAAAATATTTCATTTTAGTATAAGCAAAAAAGATATTAATTTGTTATGTTAAAATAATGGCTAATAAAAATTTTGTAAAACAATAAAAAATATAAGTTATGAATGTTTTTAGACCATGTGTTAGCAAAATATTTATTTAAATTGAACATTGCTTGTATCAACAAAAGTACTACGAATTGCAACACATCGCATATCGTGAATAGTTTGTTGCAAAAAACTTATTTTTGTCATTAAACAAATTAAAAATAATAACAATAGTTTTTTTCTAAAGAAATGTATATAATAATCATTTTTATTTTACCACTTTATGAAAAAAGTCTCAATAATCTATAGGAACAACTTTAAGTTCATTATTGATAAAAAATGATTTAATAAAAGCTCCGTAGCCAATCCAAGCACCATTTGCAGGCGCTCCTTTTATATTTGATTTTACTGATGCCGGATTCATAAACGGATTTCCATCTGTCATTTTATTTCTTTCCCATGACGACCAAAATAAATAAGAGATTTCATCTAAAGTTGATAATTGTATTGAAATCGTGTCTCCTATTTTAAATAAAAATTCTTGTTCAAAATGTAAGGTATCTTCTTCATCTTGACGAGAAAAAAACGAATTTCTTGCATAACTTTTTGTAACAAAAGGACAACTTACAAAAGGACTATTGTCAATCAATTTATCATCAATTACATTTACCATCATTGGGCGAAAAAACCAATTTTGATACGTAGATTTTAATCGTATTGCAAAATAATTTCCATTAGTTGACGGATTTCTCCAAAATAAAGTTAAATATCCTGTTTGGAAAGTATCTCTAATCGAAACTATATTAAATTTCACAGAATCAATTCCGATAGTATCTCGTATTGTTGTTGTAGCATAATATTCTTTATTATCATAATTGATTTTCAAATCATAATAATTTCCAATTGCTCCTTTAAATTTGCTACCAATATATCCATCAAAGGGCCATACCGGAAATTTATGAGGACTTAATGTATCTGCAATTCCATTACAACTTACAACCACAACAGCTTGATTTCCTGAAACAATTAAATTTTTTACAAAAGCAGTATCGGCTTTATCAAAATATGACATATTTTTTGTAAGAAACACTATCGGATATTCATTCAAATCAATACTTGCTTGAACATTTAATTTTTCTTCAGTTTTTGGCAAATCAACAGTAATATCTTTTTCGCAACTTAAAATTATTAATTCTGAAATTGTAAATATTATCAATATAATAAAAATTGTTTTTGATTTCATTTCATTAAAATTTAAAGTTCCAAGTTATTGAAGGTAAAATTGGGAATAATGATACTTGTTTGGCTTTTGTTTCAAAATTACCATTAGAAACATTTCCTTCATTGTAAAAATAAATAAAGTAAGGATTTTTTCGATTATAAACATTATAAATAGAAAAATTCAGCGAACTTTCCCATTTCTTTTTTGTAGTAATAGTCCATGTTGCAGATAAATCTAAACGGTGATAAGCATCCATTCGGAATGAATTTCGTTTTCCATATTCGCTAGTAAGCTCTCCATCAACCATATATCGAGCAATTGGCAGTGTAGTAACGTTTCCTGTTGCATAAACAAAAATTGCTGATACCGACCATTTTTCGCTAATTGTGTAAGTTCCTGTAACTGAAATATCGTGTCGTCTATCATATTTTGCCGGAAATTCTTCTCCATTATTAATGTCCTGAAAAGTTCTATTTGTCCAAGATAATGTATAGCCTATCCAACCCGTAAATCTTCCTGCTCTTTTTTTGATAAAAAATTCTAATCCATAAGAATATCCATCACCAAAAATAAAATAATTATCAGCATTATCTTTTGTAATTTCATCTCCCGGCATTGCTCCGTCAGCATATTCAATTAAATTATATAATTTTTTATAATATGCTTCTATAGAAGTTTCGATTTTATCATCAAGAAAATTTTGAAAAAGCCCGATTGCATATTGGCGACCGATTTGCGGTTTTACGATATCACTACAAGGTACCCATAAATCTGTTGGGAGAGTAGAAGCAGATAAAGATGCAAGATGAATAAATTGTTTATTTTGCATAAAAGAAGCTTTGAACGAAGCCGATTTCCACAAATTTATTTTTAATGAAGCACGTGGCTCTAATGCATAATAATTAGCAACAGATTTGTGTTTGTCATAAACGATAGAATCTATGGTTGTTAAATAATTTTCATCTTTAATATATCTTGTGAAAGGTCCTCTTTGTGAAAAAATTGCAAAACGTAATCCGCCGTACAAAGTAATTCTTTCGTTAATTTTATAATCGTCTCCAATATAAATTGCTCCTTCATGAGCAAATTGATGTTTTTTGTTGTCTGATGTTAAATTCATTTCTCCAAGGCTTGCAGAAACTGAATTTGGTGAAAAAATATGATAGGTGTAATTTAAACCAAATTTAACAGTATGTTTAGGTGATGGTATCCAAGTAAAATCTTGTTTTCCATTCAAATCCCTAATACCGGAATCTTGAATAAACTCTAATCCTGTTCCTATATTTCCGTCAGATTTAAGTTTCACAGAAGTTTGAAATTTATAATCAGAAAAGACAAATGTTGTATTTGAAAAAAACTTACTGGAAATTAACCTATTATATCTCACATTTATCATTGCATTTCCCCAAGGGATTCCCATTTCAAAGCCAGCGACATTTGCTTTAAAATTGAAAACATCTTTTCCATAATATCCGCTTATATATAATCTGTCTTTTTCTGAAAATTTGTAATTTAATTTTAAATTAAGGTCATAAAAATAGTATCCTGAACTTCTGAGTAAAGATTCTTTTTTAACAAAAGGCTTGATTAATAAGTCAATATACGTTCTGCGGGCAGAAACTAAAAATGATGCCTTGTCTTTAATAATAGGACCCTGAACTGTCAAACGAGAAGAAATTGTTCCGATTCCGCCTTCTGCTTCAAATTTTTTCATATTTCCATTTTTCATAGACATATCTAAAACAGAACTTATTCGTCCTCCGTATTGAGCCGGCATTCCACCTTTGTAGATTTCCATATCTCGAATTGCATCTGTATTGAAAACTGAAAAAAAACCTAGTAAATGAGAAGCGTTGTAAATAGTAGCTTCATCAAGAAGAATTAAATTTTGGTCTGGTCCACCACCACGAACATAAAAACCTGAATTTCCTTCACCTGCAGCTTGTATTCCAGGCAATAATTGAATAGTTTTCATTATATCAGCTTCTCCCATAAATGCAGGAAGAGTTTTTACAGTTTCAATAGGAATTCGAGTGACACTCATTCTACTATCTTCAATATTTTTATCTCTATCAGCTGTTATTTCAACTTCTGATGCCATCACAGCGTCCATTTCCATTTCAAAATTAAGCGTGATATTTTTATTCAAGTCTATTGTAATATTTTTATTTTTATATCCTAAAAAAGAAACCACAATTTCATATTTCCCTGCCGAAAGCGATAAAGAATAAAATCCATAATTATTTGCACTTGCTCCTAATGCTTTATCTTTTACTATAATACTTGCACCTTGTAGTTCTTCTTTAGTATCTGCATCTTTAATATAACCACTTAAAGTATATTTTTGCGAAAAAGAAATAGTTGCAAACGATAGAAATAATATTATTAAAATTAACTTAGTTTTCATTATTAGTTTGAAACGTGCAAAGATAGTATTTTTTGTTATATTTTTTAAGTATTTTTTTTTGTAAATATATTTTTGTAATTACTAATTGGAAGAAATTTATCAAAATTTGAAAGTTATGTTTGGAATAATACAAAATGATTTTAATTTTTACGAAAACATATAAGTCTATATCAAACTGTTTTTATAATTGATTTACAGTATTTTATGTGTTTGGATAAAAAAAACAGGTAGAAAAAACGATAGAAAATCAAAAAAATCTACTCAAAAAAATGTATTGATATGTTATTTTTATACCTAAAAAAACGAATTTACTACATTTGAAGTTATTATTTTTAATATTCAAAGTTTATTAAATGAAAAAACCGCAACAATTCGAGGGAAATAATCCCATTGAATTATTGCGGACATTTACATCAATAATACAAAATTACAAAAAAAAATTCAAAATACAAAAAAAACGAATATTTATATTTGCTTTTCAATCTTGGTTTGGTCGTTACCTGATTAGCTATATTTAGTGAATAATGAAAATTTATTTTTATAATATTCAATCGCAACGAATTTTGTTTTTTGTATGGAAATATTCCACTTGCCCTATTTTTAAAAGCATTTTGAAATAGTATTGATTTTTAGGTGTTTTTTTCAAATATTAAATTTATTTTATATTTTTATAGGTAAATATGATTAAAAATATTTGCCCATAAAAATAATACCATAACTCTATCATGATAAATGAGTTTAGTTATAAATTATTGATAGCAAAGTAAATAAAATGTATATTGATAAATTTTAATAAGACTGATAACATAATTTAAAAATAAGAAATAATTATTTCTTTAACGCAAATAAAAGCAATAAAACAAGATATTGCTAATTTAAATGCGATTCCGCACATTAATCCCAAAAATGAACCTGTAGCAGATTTCAAAGCTCTCCAAAACATCTTTTTCATTCCTTTTTGTTTAATTGAAAAATATACAATTTCTCCAACAAATGCCCCCAAAAATGGAAAAAATAAAACTCCCCAAATTCCAAAAAAAAGTCCAATTATTAAACCAATTGCACAACCTCTAATACCCCATTTTGTTCCTCCAACTTTTTTTGTTCCCCAAATTGGAACATAATAATCTAAAATTGTTGCAATTATCATAATTATTCCTGTAATAATTAAAATAAACCACGAAAAATTAATTTTTGAATTAAATTCTAAAATTATTAACCCCACATAACTTAGAGGTGGACCCGGTAATATTGGTACAATGCACCCTATAAGCCCGACAATTAAAAAAATACTTCCTATTATTATTAATGCTATATCCATTTTCTGGGACAAAATTATAAAAAATTATTGTAAGTGGCAAAACAAAATAACTTTCAGAATCAGAAAATAACGGTTATCTAATTAATCCCTAACTCCGCCAAAATTAGGGGGGCTATTATGTTAATTATTTGTGATACAACGGATTAAGTAAAATTACAGATAAGCTAATCAGGTTGCTTAAACAATTTCACGAATCGCCTGTATTACAGTTGATTATATAATTTAACTGCCTAAAATGTGCGGAGTTAGGGATTAATAATCAAGAAATTATTAATAAAAAATCTAAAAAAATGGTAATTATTTTGATGATATTTTTTGGCGTATATTCGGGACACACATATTTTATGGGGACAAAGCAACAAAAAGCAAAGAAATACGGAACGATTTTTCATTCATATCAGAAGGCTGTAAAATAACCCAAGAATTGGCAATGTTTTTAAAGAAAAATTAACTGATTTCTATACGGCTGCTAACTCTGTCAAAAATCATCTTGAAACTGTTTTAAACTTTTTTCATAATAGACTTACTAATGCTAATTACGTCTGTCTCCAGAAAACTTGCAAGTACCCACGTAGGCAGCTGTGCACTAACGCTGGGACGATTGCTTGCGCGCGGGCGGGAAACCTGCAAAGTCGCACGTCAGCCCGCTTGAAAGCAGAACGATTGAGTTGGTGGACGGCGGAGTTGTGCGGTCTGTCACAAGCGCACTTCGTTGGAGTTTTCCTTGCGTGCAGAAAGTTCAGTCGGTGTCAACCCGAAAAGTTTCTTAAAAGCATACGAGAAGTGCGACAAATCTTCAAATCCTAAATCAAGGTAAATTTCGGACGGTTTTTTGTGCTTTTCGCCAATGAGGAAGTGTGCTTCTTGCAGCCGTTTTTGCACTAACCAACGATTAGGTGTGTCATTGAATATTTGCTTAAAATCCCTTTTGAAAGCCGACAA
>JAITXI010000013.1 GCA_031284905.1 Bacteroidales bacterium | reverse complement strand
ATTTGGTGCTTGTGCTTATTCTACTTCTGCTCCAAATAACGATTGGTTTATTTTACCACGAATTTTAGTTCAAGGAAATGCAACTTTCAGCTTTTGGGCAAGATCTTTCAATTCTTCTTTTCTTGAAAGTTTTAAAGTTATGATTTCTACAACCGGAAATACTTATTCTGATTTTATACAACTTCCTTCGGCAAATTATAGCAATATTGCTACTACTTGGACACAATATACATATAATTTGCAAAACTATGCCGGACAAAATGTTTATCTTGCTATTGTTTGTACTTCAAACGATAAATATTTGTTTGGAATTGACGATATTCAAGTTGTTGCAGGTGCCGTTACACCAACAAAAGACGCAAATTTCACCGCTGATAATACGAATATTTCAGTAGGAGGAACAGTTCATTTTACAGACCAATCAACAGTAAATGGCACAACAATTACGGGTCGTTCGTGGGAATTCCCCGGCGGAACACCTGCAAGTTCAACAGCGACAAACCCCTCTATAGTATATAATACGGTAGGAACTTATAATGTAAGTTTAACAATAACTACGGGAGCAGGAAATGATACAGAAACTAAAAACGGTTATATTACAGTAAGTACAGGAGGTACTACTATGACATCTTTTACTTACGATTTTGAAGCATGCGCAAATTTTGTTCTTGACAATTTTTCTCCATGTGAAACTTATGATGGTGACGGGAAAGCAACTTATAGCTCAGAAAATTTTGATTTTACAAATGAAGGTTACACCGGCTCTTATATTGCAATGAATCCTTCGGCAACAACTCCTTCGATGTCCGGAAATGCAAATTGGGCAGCTCATTTAGGAAATAAATATGGTGCTTGTTTTTCAGCAATAGCTCCTCCAAATAACGATTGGTTTATTTTGCCAAAACTTTTAATTACAACAAATTCAGAATTTTCTTTCTGGGCAAAATCTGTTACCAATCAATATGAATTAGAACGATTTGATGTTTTGATTTCAAGCAATAATGAACAATTTTCTATTATTTCAGCCGGAGCCTATATAGAAGCACCAACAACTTGGACAAAATATACCTATTCATTATCATCTTATGCAGGACAAGAAATGTATTTAGCAATACGTTGTGTTTCAAATAATGCTTTCGTTTTTGCTATTGATGATATTTCAGTTTCAAGCACAATGATAGTTGCCGAAAATTTAAACTTACCAAATATTAATGTTTTTCCAAATCCTTCAATCGGAGAATTTACTGTTTTGGCACCTGAAAAATCTGTAATTTCGATTTATGATATTTCAGGAAAACATATTCAAACGCTTACCTCAAGTAATGCAACCACAAATATTCATATTCAAGTTGCAGGCGTTTACTTTGTAAATATTAAAACTGAAAAAGGAATTAAAACTGAAAGATTAATCGTTGAATAGGATTATCTTTAAAAATGAGAGGTTATTAAAAACAGCCTCTCATTTTTATTTTTTTAGCTGATAGATTTTTCTTAATTTTGCAAAAAATATGAATTATCCACAGCAAATCGCAATTGCAATACTAAATTGGAACGGAGTAGAATTTCTTAAAAAATTTTTACCATCTGTAATAAAAAATAGTGATGAAAAAATTTCAAATATTTACATAATTGATAATGGTTCAACTGATAATTCTATAACTGTATTGCAAGAACATTTTCCAACGATAAAAATAATTTTATTAGATAAAAATTACGGATTTGCTGAAGGTTATAATCGTGGATTAAAAAAAATTGAAGCTAAATATTATTTATTGCTAAATTCAGACGTAGAAGTACCGGAAAATTGGCTAAAACCTTTGTACGAATTAATGGAATCAGATGAAAATATTGCTGTTTGTGGTCCAAAACTTTTAGATTTTGAAAAAAGAGATACTTTTGAATATTCAGGGGCAGTTGGAGGATTTATTGATAAATATGCCTATCCATTTTGTAGAGGAAGAATTTTTGGCAATATTGAAAAAGATAATCAGCAATATGATAGTCCATTAGAATGTTTCTGGGTTGGAGGAGCAGCTTTTTTGATTCGTTCGGAATTATATAATTTGCTTGGAGGATTTGATGAAATTTTTTTTGCACATCAAGAAGAAATTGATTTATGTTGGCGATTGAAAAATCTAGGATATAAAATAATTTGTGAGCCAAAATCGATAGTTTATCATGTAGGGGGAGGTACTTTAAATAAAACTAACCCACATAAAACATTTTTGAATTTTAGAAATAATCTTTTTTTAATTTATAAAAACCTTCCAAAATTTCAAAGACGAAAAGTTTTATTTGCTAGATTTTATTTAGATATTATTGCAGCTTTACAAATGATTTTCCAAGGGCATTTTAAAGATGCAAAAGCTGTTGTAAAATCTTATTTTGATTTTTGGAAACAGAAAAAAAATTTAAAATATTTTAATAGAAAATTAAACATTAAATATCATAGAGGGTATTATAAAAAATCTATAGTTTTTTTGAATTTTATAAAAAAAGTAAATAAATTCTCGGAACTTACATAAGTAGTAATTTTATATTATTAGCCCCCTAACTTTGACAATGTGCACATCATCGTAGTCGGGGAAAATTAACAAATTGATAATCAAATAATAAGATGTTTTAACATAAGTTCGTAAGAATCTAATCCTTAACTCCCCACAATTTTACGTAATATGTAACGTAAGATTATGAATATTAATCAGTTAAATCCCTAACTCCGCCAAAATTAGGGTGGCTATTGTGTTAATTGTTTGTGATACAACGATTTAATTTAAATTACAGACAACCTAATTAGGTTACTTAAATAATTTAGCTAATTTTCTGTATCACAGTTATTTATGTAATTTAACTACCTAAATTGAGCGGAGTTAGGGATTAATCTGAATTTTCTATATAGTTATAAAAAACAACTTTAATGCAGGTTTCCATTGATATGTTCTAACCATTGTTTCGCAAGCAATTTAGTAAGTTGAGAAAAATAAAAAATTTGTTAAATCATAGAGTTTGCGAATGCTTCATTCATCTATATATGAGAAGCGGTTTATATCCTTAATCGTTTTGCAATCTTAATCTCGAACATATTTATATCCTCCTCCAAATTCAATACAATCAGCCGCAAGATTTCTCGTTTTTAAAAAAATATTAGCAAAAACACCATGCTTGAAAGTATATTTTACGCCAATTTTTAGATAAAACCAAGTAAATAAATTTGTATAATATTTATTATAGGCATAACCTCCAAATTGTATTATACAAGAAAGATTATCTGTCCAATACAGCTCTTGAAACCCATGAAATCCTAATCTAAACAAATCTCCTGTGCCAGAATATTTATTTTGGCCTTCTAACATTTCTTTTAATGAAGGGTCAAAAATCACACTTGTTCCTAAACCAAATGCCCTTTTAAAAGACACTCTTAAAGCAAAATCAGCAGAAAGATTATTTATAAAATAACGAGGGGAAAAAATATCATTCTTCTTAACAGCAGCCAAATAACTAAAACTAAATTCCCAATTTAGATTATTATAATTTCGTCTTCTACCTTTTAATAAAGAATATGGATATTGACAATACAAATATTTAACGCCCATATTTAACGTAAGTTGATTTATTCCCAAATTGGGAAAAGCCATCGCACCGGCAGAATAATGATTAAAAGTAAAACCGGGACTAAAATATAATGGAATATTAAACGGCTTAATATCAGTTATTACAGAAATTTGAATATGAGCATTCAGATGACTGCCAATTGCAATATTCAAATTATTATAATCATTATTAAATGTTTTTGTTATATATGCAAGTCCCGCTCCTATCCTATATTTTAAGATAAAATGTTCTGTTTCAACAATAGGTACTCCATAAAAAACAAAAACTGAATTAGCGAACCCCAAAATTTTTCTATTCCCCAATTGTGCAAATTGAAATCCGCCACCAAGTTCCGGACAACGCCATTCTTGATGCCACACCTTTGAACCGTCTGTCTTAATTGAATAATTAATCTCACCAATCATTATTCTATCTTTAATAATATAGTTCAAATAAGTATGATGAGGTAAAGAAACTCCCCAATGATACTTAAATTCAAATTGATGAAAATACGAATTATAGCTTTGTCCAAAAATTTTTGAACTTAAAAATAAAAAAAATAATATTAAAATAAAACGAATTTTCATTGATAAAATCAGATAACAAAATTATCTAAAAAGTTAAAATACTACAAATAAATTAAAAAAAATAAATTAACTTTGTAAAAAAAACTATATGAATATGCAAAAGCTCCTTACTTCAAAACAAAAACAAATTGTTGATAATAAAACGATTGAAAAAGAAAACATAGAATCTATTTTATTAATGGAGAGAGCCGCTTTAAGAATTGCATCTGTACTTATAAACGAATTAGATTTAAGAAAAAAGAATTTCTTAATTATTTGTGGACAAGGAAATAATGGAGGCGACGGATTAGCTCTTGCAAGGATTTTAATCAATATTAATTTAAAAGTTCGAGTAATTTTTTGTAAATTTTCAGAAAACACAAGTAAAGATTGTGCAGAAAATTTAAAAAAACTCGAAAAAAATTATTGCAGTAATTTGCAAATTATTACAACATTTTCCGACTTAAAAATTCAAAAAGATGAAATTATAATTGATTCTTTATTTGGAATTGGATTAAATAGAAGTGTAAAAGGAAAATTTGCCGAAATCATAAAAATTATTAATTATTCAAAAAATCAAATATTTTCTATAGATATTCCTTCAGGGATGTTTGGAGAAGATAATTCAGAAAATGACGGAGAAATTATTAGAGCCAATAAGACATTTTATATTGAATTTCCTGCAATAAGTGCCATGTTTACGGAAAATTTCAAATATTTTGGAGATTTAGAAGCGATTAATATAAATTTTGATTCGGAAATAATTAATGATTTAGATACAAATTTTATAATAATTGATAAAAAATTAGCGAATAGTAAAATAAAAAAAAGAAATCCTTTTTGTCATAAAGGAAATTTTGGTCATGCTTTGATAGTTTCGGGCAGTTATGGAAAGGCCGGAGCTGCAATTTTAGCCTCTAAAGCATGTTTACGAACAGGAGTAGGTTTATTAACTATAAATGCTCCCAAAGAAATAATTGAAATTTTACAAATATCAGTTCCGGAAGCAATGATTTATGCAAACAAAAATAATTTTTCATTTCCAAGTGAAAATATACTTGAGAAATTTTCAGCAATTGGAATTGGTCCCGGTATAGAAACTTCTGAAACATTCAAAAAAGAATTTTTTAATTTTCTTAAAAAAATTAAAATCCCGACAGTTTTTGATGCAGACGCATTAAATATTTTATCGGAAGTGAAAAATTTCTATGAATTTATCCCAAAAAATTCCATTTTAACACCACACCCAAAAGAATTTGAACGACTTTTTGGAAAATTTAAAAATTCGTGGGAAATTATAAATTTCATGACAAATTTTTCTCAAAAATATGAAATAAGCATAATTTTGAAAGGTGGAATTACAACTATCACAACAACTGACGGAAAAATTTATTTTAATATTGGGAAAAATCCTGCAATTGCTACAGCAGGCAGTGGAGACGTTTTAACAGGAATAATAACATCATTGTTAGCACAAAACTATACTCCGACCGATGCTGCAATTCTTGGAGTTTTTCTTCATTCGGAAGCAGGTAAAAACGCAAAAGAAATATTAGGAGAAAATTCTGTTATTGCTTCTGATATTATTAGGAACTTAATGTTTTAGAAAAACAATTTCCAATTTGTTCAAAAAAAACAAATTATAAATCACAAATTTTTATTGTATTTTAGTAACATTCAGAGTAATAATTGTATCTATTGTGTTATTTTTCTGAAAAATAACACAATAGTTGAAAGAACTTTGAATAAATATATCCGGATATTTTTTTATATAATCTATGGCTTTTCTCATATTTGATACTGGAACATTGTTCATATAGTTTTTTATGTAGCAAACATTTTTCTATTTAATATTTAGTTTAAAAGTTGGGAAAAATATAAAATCCAAAAGCAATATTAAATTTTTACCTTCGTTTTTTATAAATATGGATTTTTTTTCAAAGGAAAATATTGTCAATTTATTACAAGATAATCCAAAACTTGTAGATATTGTAAAATTGTTGAAATCGGATGGAGATGACAAGAGAAATTTGTTTTTAGCTGCTTCTGAAATTAAATCTCAATTTGTTGGTAATAAAGTTTATTTTCGAGGATTGATCGAATATTCAAATATTTGTCGTAAAAATTGTTATTATTGCGGAATTAGGAAAAATAATATAAATGTTGCAAGATACACGATGACAGACGAAGAAGTCGTAAATTGTGCAAAATATGCTTACGATGAAAAATATTCTTCCTTGGTTTTACAATCCGGAGAATTAAATAACGAAAAATTCAGACAAAAAATTTCAGAATTATTACAAAAAATAAATTTCGCTACGAATAATGAAATGGGAATAACTTTATCATTAGGAGAACAAACGGAAGAAACTCTAAAAGAATGGCAAAAATATGGCGGAAGAAGATATTTATTAAGAATAGAAACCTCAAATCAAGAATTATATATAAAATTACATCCAAACGATAAAATTCACGATTTTGAAACAAGATTAGAAACTTTAGAAACATTAAGAAAATTAAATTATCAGGTTGGGAGTGGAGTTATGGTCGGTTTGCCTTTTCAAACTTTGGAGAATTTAGCTGAAGATATTTTGTTTTTTAGAGATTTTGATATTGATATGATTGGCATGGGACCTTATATCGAGCATTCTGATACACCTTTATATCATTTTAAAAATTTATTATTACCAATAAATGAAAGATTTATTCTAACTTTAAAAATGATAGCAGTTTTGAGAATTATGATGAAAGATGTAAATATTGTTGCTTCAACTGCAATGCAAGCGATTGATAAAATCGGACGAGAAAAAGCTGTAAAAGTAGGTGCAAATATTTTAATGCCAAATTTAACGCCACAAAAATATCGTGAAAATTATTTGTTATATCAAAATAAACCTTGTATTGATGAGGAAGCCGACCAATGTAAAAATTGTTTAGAAGCCCGTATTCATCTTGTCGGCGGTGAAATTGCTTATGGACAGTGGGGCGACTCTAAACATTATTTAAAAAAACAATAGCAATAAACAGCACCCAATAGTGGTCGAAAGGAATTAGCGAATTGATAATAAAAAAATAAAATATCCTGAAAAAGAATTCATTTTCAACTCATATTCCATTTCTTTGACATGAATATACAATGATTGTCGCGATTTATTTACTTTAATCCTAATATTAAAGCCATTATTGCCATTCTTGTAAAAACGCCATTTTTGGCTTGTTCAAAATAGTATGCCTTTTCATTTGTGTCCACATCTGTATCTATTTCATTCACTCTTGGTAGTGGATGCAAAATTCTCATATTATTTTTTGTATTTTTCAACATCTCATTTTTGAGAATATAAGCATTTTTCACTTTTTCATATTCTACGATATCGGAAAATCTTTCTCTCTGAACTCTTGTAACATACACAATATCAGCATAGTTTATATTATTGTTAAGTTCTGTATGTTCGTAATATTTTATTTTTTTTTCGTCTAAGAATTTCTTATATTCACTTGGCATTTGCAAAGATTCAGGCGATACAAAATTAAAAACCGGATTAAATTTCGACATAGCCATCATCAACGAATGAACTGTTCGTCCATATTTCAAATCTCCAACTAAAAATAGATTTAAGTTTTCTAAAGTTTTTTGTGTTTTATGGATTGAATATAAATCTAATAAACATTGAGTTGGGTGCTGATTTGCTCCATCTCCGGCATTTATTACAGGAACTGTTGCAACTTCACTTGCATATCGAGCCGAACCTTCAATTGGATGCCTCATTATTATTAAATCAGCATATTGACTTACTGTCAAAATTGTATCTTTTAAAGATTCGCCTTTTGCAATACTTGAATTTGCTGCTTCACTAAATCCTACAACATTTCCTCCAAGTCGCTGAATTGCTGTCTCGAAACTTAATCTGGTTCTTGTGGAAGGTTCAAAAAACAATGATGCAACAATTTTTCCATTTAATAGATTTTGATTTGGATTTTTTTCAAATTCTGCTGCTAAATCTAAAATTTTAAAGTATTCTTCTCTGCTAAAATCATTAATTGAAATCAAACTTCTATTTTTCATATTTTTTATATTATAAAAAAACCGAAGTTTTAAACTTCGGTTTTAATTATTAAATTATTTTTCAATACCAAGTAACTCTACTTCAAATATTAACGTTTCATAAGGTCCTATTTGACCGCCGGCTCCCCTTTCTCCATAAGCTAAATCATAAGGAATATAAAATCTGTATTTTGCACCCACTGACATTAATTGAAGCCCTTCTGTCCAACCTCTGATTACGCCATTTAATGGGAAAGAAATTGGTTCGCCTCTATCTACAGAACTGTCAAAAACTGTTCCGTCTAATAAAGTTCCGTGATAATGAACTTTTACTTTGTCAGTTGCTGTTGGTTTTAAACCTTGGGCATCTTTTATTATTTCATATTGTAAGCCACTTATTGTTGTTGTTACTTCTTTTCTTTTACCATTTTCTTCTAAAAATTTCTTTCCTTTTTCAATCGCCGGTTTTGATTTTGCTTCTTGTAATCCTTGGAAATATTTATTTAAAATTGCCTCGGTTTCTTCAACTTTGATTTGCGATGTATTGCTTAATTGTTCTCTTAATCCTGCGATTACAACATCAATATTAAAAGTTGTATCCAAACCTTGTTGTTTAAAATTATTTCCTAACGATACTCCTAAAGAATATGCAGCTCGGTCGGTATCTGTTTTTAATTGCACTTTTTCTTCTTTCACTTTGTTTTGAGATTTACATGACACGGTAGAAAAAATTAATCCGGTCAAAGTTAATATTAAAAATAAATTTTTCATTCTTTGATTAAATTTTATACAAAATAAATACTTTATTTTTAATTTTTCAATTTTATTTTTAATTTTGTTTAATTTTTTGTATTTTCTTTATGATTAAAACGGAGGCTATAATTCTTTCTAAAATTAAGTATAATGATTTTTCATTTATTACAAAATTATATTCTCTTGAATTAGGAATGGTTTCTGTATTAATTAGATTTTCTAATTCAAAGCGTGCAAAGATTAAACCAAATGTTTTTTTTCCATTAAATATCGTTGATACTGAATTTGTTATGAAAAACACAAGAAATATTCAGTCAATAAATTATTGTAATTGCGTTTTTCCAATAAATAATATTTGTGAAAATGTTTTTAAATTTACTATCGCACAATTTATTTCCGAAATATTAATTAAAAGTATTAAAGAAGAAATTTCTAATCCGAATTTATATAATTTCATCAAAGAAACTGTTATCTATTTAGAAAAATCAGATAAACCTTCAAATTTGCATTTAGCTTTTTTGAAAGATTTTGCAAAAGCTCTTGGATTTGGAATTACAAATAATTTTTGTCGTGATATTCCTTATTTTAATTTAAAAGAAGGAGTATTTCTGCCAATCTATACTACCGCTAATGAATCGCTTGAAATAAATCAAAGTGAAATTTTTTCTGCATTATTAAATATTAACTTTGAAAATTTTGAGAATTTGCAAATAAATAATGATTTCAAAAAATTGTTTTTAAATACGATGATAAGATATTTTAAATTTCATTTTAATGATAATTTTGAAATAAAATCACTTGAAGTTTTGGAAACGGTTTTTAAAACGTAGGTTTAAATGAAGCAAAATCCGCTTTGTTGTTGAATTTTTATAACCCTCTATTAGTGAGGATTAGGCAATTTTCTATTTTCTCTTAAAACTTTAATGGCTTGATTTAAAACCACATCATCATTATTAATAATCTTCACAAAATCATCTTCCGACAAAACTTGACGAGCTACATAAGCACAAAAAAGATTTTCAATATAATTTTTAGAAATTCTTAAATCCGAATCTTTCATTTTAACATTATTTTCTTTCACATAAGTCCAAAACAGAGAATATGCATTATGACTATAAAGAAATGATTTTAAAGCATTTACATTTTTAACATTTTTAAGTTTGTCTCTATTATTGTCAACAAATTGTAACGAATAATTATAATATAAATTTTTTTGATTAATTTCGACTAAAAGATTTGAATAATTTGAAGTATCGGAAGGAACAAAAATATCCGGCATAATACCACCGCCTGCATAAACTACCCTTCCATTTTTTGTGAAATATTTAGTTGTATCGGAAAAATTAATAGAATCTTGTTGCGAAAATTCTCCGTGTCGGAATCTGTTGATAATATCGGAATCATATTCATTTCTGTCGGAAGAATATTTTTTCTGAATACATCTTCCGGCTGGAGTATAATATCTTGATACTGTGAACCTTAAAACAGAACCATCGTCAAAATCCGAGACTTGTTGCACTAAACCTTTTCCAAAAGAACGTCTTCCTATAATAAAACCTCTGTCGTTATCTTGAATAGCTCCCGCAAAAATCTCTGACGCAGAAGCAGAGAATTCATCAATTAAAACCACTAAATTCATATCAACAAAAGATTTTTTAGAATTTGTAGATTTCATCACTCTTTTTCCTGTAGATTTTCCTTCGGTATAAACAATTAATTTTCCTCCGTCAAAAAATTCATCAATCATATTTACCGCTGCATCAAGATAACCACCACCATTTCCTCGAAGATCTATAACTACTGACTTTGCTCCTTCAATTTTTAAAACAGATAATTTTTGCCAAAAATCCAAATAGGTATTTTTGCCGAAATTTAGAATTTTTACATAAGCAATATTTTTATCAATCAAATATAAAGCATCAATACTATTAAGAGGAATATTTCCTCTTTTAACTTTAAAACGAATTAAATCGTTTATATTTTTCCTTTTAACATCAAGATTTACGATAGTACCACCCTTACCTTTCAATAATTTCATAACGCTATCACTTGCTATTCCAATAGAAGCTACAACAGAATCATTTACTTTCACAATCCTGTCTCCTGCAAGTAAACCTGCATCTTCAGAAGGACCTTTTGGAATTACATTTACAACGAGAATTGTATCTTTGAAAATATTAAATTGAATTCCAATACCTTCAAAATTTCCATCAAGCTCTTCATTAGCAGCTTTTGCCTGCAAAGGATTTAGATAAACTGTATGTGGGTCGAGAGTTTCTAAAAATTTTGCAATTGCAATTTCTTCCAATTCGTCTATAGACATATCGTCAACATAGTTACTTTCAATTACTTTCATAATTTGGTCTAATTTATTTCCCCCCGAACCAAAAGGAAATGAACTACTAAAAGTTTTATCCTTATAAATAATTTTCCCTATTAAAACTCCTAAAATCACTGAAATTGCAATTGCTATAGGAAGAATTATTTTAGATTTTGCATTTTTAACATTATTATTCATCTAAATTAAATTTTTGAGTTTGAATTTTTGCTTTTTGTAAAAGATTAATTCCGTCTTGATTTCGATAATCATTAAGATAAACTACGCGAGAAATTCCGGCTTGTATAATAAGTTTGGCACATTCGATACAAGGTGCATCAGTAATATATAAAGTTGCTCCCAAACTGTTATTCCCTGATTTAGCTACTTTTGTAATTGTATTTGCTTCTGCATGAAGAACGTAATTTTTGGTTAAACCGGCTTCATCTTCGCAATTATTTTCAAATCCGGAAGGTGTCCCGTTAAACCCATCTGAAATTATCATTTTATCTTTCACCAATAGTGAACCTACCTGACGTCTTTTGCAATAAGAATTTTTTGCCCAAATTTGAGCCATTTGCAAATAATGTTTATCAAATTGTTTTTGCTTATCGTTCATAGAAATAATATTTACAAAGTTATATAATAGAAAGAAATTTTCAAAAAATAATTCAACTTTTCAATTAAATTTACGATAAACTAACTGTATAGTTCGATTAAAATAATTATGATTGCATTTTATTTTTTAATTTTGCTATTTTATTTGTTATGAAATTTAGAGTAAACCATTTTTATTACAATTTTTTTCTAACGAGATAATTATTAATTTACAACGGCAACAAGCATTATTAAATATTGTGGATAATCATAAAAAAATTGTAATAAATTTTAAAAAAATGTTTAATTTTGTTTCTGATTTAAAATATATTTTTGATACACTATGAAATATAGCAAAAAAACAATGAATGTATTATTACTTGGAAATGGAGGACGAGAAAATGCAATTGCGTGGAAAATCAAACAAAGCAAACTTCTAACAAAATTATATGTAGCTCCCGGAAATGCAGGAACGTCAAATATTGCAGAAAATATTAATTTAAATCTTAATAATTTTAAAGAAATTTCAGATATTATTATTCAAAAAAATATTGATTTGTTAATAATTGGTTCTGAAACTCCTTTAGTAAATGGAATTTTTGATTTTTTAAAATCAAAAAAAGAACACAAAAATTTATTATTAATCGGGCCGGATAAAAATGGAGCTACTTTGGAAGGGAGTAAAGATTTTGCTAAAAAATTTATGCAAAAATACAAAATTCCAACAGCAAAATATTTTACTGTTACAAAAGAAAATGTTGATGACGGTATAAAATTTCTTCAAAAGTTAAAAGCTCCATTTGTATTAAAAGCTGATGGTTTAGCAGCAGGTAAAGGCGTTTTGATAATTAGAAATTCAGAAGAAGCAATAATTGAACTTCAAAATATTTTATCCGGAAAATTTGGAAATGCCGGAGAAAAAGTTGTTATAGAAGAATTTCTTGACGGAATAGAATGTTCGGTTTTTGTTCTAACAGATGGGAAAAATTTTATTTTATTACCGGAAGCCAAAGATTATAAACGAATTGGAGAGGGAAATACAGGATTAAATACAGGAGGAATGGGAGCAATTTCACCTGTTCCTTTTTTTAATGAAGAATTTAAAGAAAAAACTATAAATCAAATAATAATTCCAACAATAACAGGAATTGCAGAAGAAAATTTTGATTATTGCGGATTTGTGTTTTTTGGTTTGATGAACGTAAATAATAATCCTTTTGTGATTGAATATAATGTAAGATTAGGCGACCCCGAAACAGAAGCGATAATGCCAAGAATTAAATCGGATTTTTTACAATTATTAATTGATACTGCAAATAAAAAAACAGGCGAAAATGAAATTTTAATTTCAGCTGAAAATTGCGCTACGGTAATGTTAGTTTCAAGAGGTTATCCTGAAAATTATGAAACAGGAAAAACTGTTTTTGGATTAGATGAAATTAAAGAAAGTATAATTTTTCATGCAGGAACAAAAATCGAAAATTCAGAGTGGCAAAACCATCGACAAAGTCAAGTTATTACTTCCGGTGGCAGAGTATTAAGCGTTAGTTCGGTTGGACAAGACATGAAAGAAGCAGTACAAAAATCATACAATTCAATAAAAAAAATAAAATTTGAAAAAATGTATTGCAGAAATGATATTGGATTTGAATTTATAAAAAAACAATAATGTTTCGACTTATTAAAGTAAATTCAGAAATAAATTATTTATTAATGTTCATAATAATGTTATCATTATGGACTTACAAATTTTTGTATATGCCTTCCGGAATCGAGGAAATTTCTTATTCTTCATATATTTTTTTCGATTTCTTTGAGAAAACTACAACTCTGAAATATATTTCAAGTATTTTAGCTTTTATTATTTATTGGGGATTTGGATTTTTTTTAGTTCAAAAAAACACAAAATTAATAATTGTAGAGTCCTCTTACCAAATCGTTGGTATCTTTTTTGTAATGTTTTCCGGTATCTGGATAAATTCACAAAAATTTATTCCCGAAATATTAGCTGTAATTTTTTTATATTTTTCCGTTTTTAAAATCTTTTCATCTTTTAAAAAAGAAAATTGTCCTCATCTTCTGTTCGACATAGGATTTCTTTACGGAATTTCATTAATTATCAATTTACAATTTATCTATTTTCTTCCATTTCTAATTATTTCAATATTTATCATCAAAAAAACAATAATTAAAGAAATAATTGCTTTAATTATTGGAATACTAACTCCAATATTATTATATTTTTCAATTATATTCTTATTTTTCAATTATTCTGAAATATTATCAGAATTAGTAAAATCAATCTCAAATATTTTTGTAAATATTAATTTTGTAAATAAATTTCAGACTAAATATTTGTTACTGTTTTGTCCTTTTTTTTTATTATTTCTGATAATGTTAGTTTTTAATTTTACAATAAAAAATAAAAGTATTTTTTCAAAAAAATCTCAAAATATTTTAATATTATTTATGGTTGCTTCTATAATATTTTTTTGTTTGCCAAATACAGCAAACGAATCAATAATTACAACATTTCCTCCACTTTCTATCGTAACCGCAAAAATTTTTGTTAATATAAACAACAAATTTAAAATAATTTTGTTTTATTCAATACTTGGGGTTATTATTTTTTTGCAGATATTACAAATAAAAATATTATTTAATTATTAAATACAGTATGGAACTATATACACAAAAAAGACGTTGGAAATATTCTTTATTGTTTGCTGCAATTTTAATAGGAATAATATCTGTTTGGTACACTAATAATTTAATGGATAGTTTGTCGAAAGAAGAACGTAAACGAATTGAATTATGGGCAAAAGCAACACAGGAATTTATAAATTCTTCAGTCGAAGAAGATGTTAATGCTGTTGCTTTTGAAGTTATTGAAAGTAATGAAACTATCCCTGTGATAGTTGTAGATAATGAAAATAATATTGTTGGATCCAGAAATTTGGATTCTACAAAAATGGATAATCCCGAATATCGGAAAAGAATATTAGAAAAATTTAAAAATAACGGAAACGACAGTTTTCCAATTATTTTAAACGAAGAAACTTTAAATACAGTTTACTATTCAGATTCTTCATTACTTGAGAAAATAACTTTTTTTCCATATTTGCAATTAGGAATAGTATTTTTATTCATTATTTTTGCATATTTTGTTTTTAGTGTTTCGAGAAAAGCAGAACAGAACAATGTTTGGCTCGGAATGTCGAAAGAAACCGCTCATCAACTTGGCACCCCAATATCGTCTTTAATGGCATGGATTGAGATTTTGAAAAATGGAGAACAAACGCCGGAATTAATTAACGAAGTTGAAAAAGACATAAATAGATTAGAAAAAATATCTTCTCGATTTTCAAAGATAGGAAGTATTCCAAAATTAGAAATTTGTGATGTAGTTCAAAAAATAAATAATTCCGCTGAATATATCAGAACAAGAATCCACAAAAATATTTCAATAGAAATTACAGAAACAAATCCGGTAATTTTAATTCCATTAAATGCTGATTTATTTGAATGGGTAATTGAAAATATTTGCAAAAATGCAGCAGATGCAATTGGAAGCAACGGAAAAATTACTATAAAAATAACAGAAAATCATAGAAATATTTACATTGATATAAGCGACACAGGGAAAGGAATATCTCGAAAAAATCAAAAAAATGTATTTCAGCCCGGATTTACAACCAAAAAGAGAGGTTGGGGATTAGGTTTGTCATTAGTGAAACGAATTATAGAACAATATCATTCGGGAAAAGTTTTTGTAAAAAATTCGGAAATTGGTATCGGTACAACTTTTAGAATTATTTTGAAAAAATAGTTGTATTTAAGAAAATAAAATAATAATTTTGAAGTAAATTTTTTTATTAATTTACAAGTTGAACTAATAACAGAAATGATATGACAAAAAAATTTATTCTGACAAAAATTTTAGCTTTGCTGTTTTTTTTGATTTTTTCATTCTCTTTATATTCACAAGACAAAATTATTACAAATACGAATGATACAATTAATTGCAAAATAGTTACAATTTCCGGAGAGAGAATATTTTACGAACAGGCAAATAAAGATAATGTAATTGTTGGGAAATCAATTTCTGCATCGGAAGTTTCAAGTTATTTGAGAAATGTGGATAATAATATCGCAATAAATAACAAACCTACAAATCAATATTATAATTATGTTCGTAAAAAAAAATATTCCGAAAAAAAATATTCCGAAAAAAAATATAATCCAAAATATAAAAATTTATTTTCTTGGGAAATAGGCGGGATGTATTCGTTTATAGACATTGCTGCATCGCAAGCAACTATAGTTAATGCAAAAGAATACGACAAATACAAGAAACATATAACAAATGGTTATGCTGCAAGTTTTAGCTATCATCGCTTAATAAAAACATTTTTTGGTCTGGGCTTTGAATACTATTTTTCTTTTTCAGGCTCAAAAAATCGTTTTATTTTTCAAACCAATACTTTCCCAATGCCATCAAACATTTATTATACCGTAACCCAAAACGAACGGATTTATACACATTTTGGAGGACTTTCGTTTTTATTTCAACAAAAAATTGGAGCTAAAGAGAAATTGAAAATTACAGAGACTTTTACTCCAGGATTTGTTTTCTTTAGAGATGAAACTAGAGGAATTGATTTAGGAAATCATTATTACTACAACTCGCCAATAGACAGCGAACAACTTTACTATGATTATGATAATTCAAGATTGAAATCAACTACGTGGGGAATTGATTTAGGGCTATCGTTAGAATATCCAATAACCGAAAAGTTTTATATTGGATTATCAGGGAAATTTTTGTGGTCGAAAATTAAAAGTATTTATTTTCAACAAGGCAATATAACTAATAATGGAAATTTGCAAAGTTCAGCAAATGTTTCACAACTTCATTATGGAATAATATTAAAATATAATTTTAATTAATTTAGAATCAATACATTATATGAAACAGAAAATTAAATTTATATATATATTCATCGGATTTTTTACAATAATAAGTACATCGTGTAAAGATGATTTTCTAAAAGAAAATTTTGGATTTTCAGCTGTTGGAGAATCAATAATTTATATTTCACCTGCTTGGGAAGAGAGTGATTATCAATTCCAATGTGCCGGATTAGGAAATTCAAAATTTACAATTGAAACGAAACCAGATTGGTTGCAAATTAAAGAATTAACCGGAAATTTTGAAAATGATATAGCAACGATTTATTGTAAAGCTAATGAGGATAAAGATTTTTCTACTTATGGAATTTATATCGACCAATTAGTTGTGAAGGCAAATGAAAAAAAATATGCAATTCCTGTTTATTATGTTAATGAAGGAGAACCAAAATTTAAAACAAATTCTACTTTTAATATTACTTACGAAGGTAGTTTTTTGATTCAAAATATTGGAAAAGGCGTTTTGCTTTGGGATATAGTTTCTATGCCTTATTGGTTGAAACTAACATATATAGAAAAAGACCCTAGTGTTTCTTCTAATATTTGTATTATGGAAAATCAAGCAATTAATATTCATTTCGGAATTTTTAGTGTTTATGAACTTAACGGAACTGTTACTGACACAATCATATTTAAAACAAATGATAAGAACAATTCAATATTTAAAGTTGCTGTAAGGAATAAATAAAATATCTACGAATCAAATTTGAAATGCCGAACACAAATATTTACATGAAATTTATGAAAATAAAACCAATATTATTCGCAATTCTTGTCTTAACAACTTTTCAGTTGAAAGCTCAAGATAAAATTATCACAAACTTTAATGATACAATTAATTGTGGAATAATTTCAATAGAAAATAATACAATCAAATATGTTATTTTGCAAAATGAAAAAGAGCTTATTTTTAAAAATATTTCACTTTCGGATGTGAAAAAATATTTGCGAGAAAACAAACGAATTAATGTTAATGATGAATTTGAAAACAATAATTTTCAAAACATTAAAACGATAGAAGACTCAATAGAAAGATTTAAAGGAGTATATTATATTAACGATAACAGATTGACATTTAAAGGATTATGTTACATAACACAAAATAATTTAGAAGCAAATAATATTTTAAATTATGCTGACAAATATAGGAAATCTGCTTATATTTTTGGAGCAACCGGAGGTTTTTTAGTTGGTTGGGGAATAGGTGTTAATGTGTCTGCAAAATATAAAAAAAAATATAATACTTATTATAACTATAAAAATTACGAATTAAATACGATTTTGTTTATTTCAGGACTTGCATTTTGTACTATTGGGATAACTTGTGATATATTAAAATACCGATACACAAAAAAAGCTGTTAAAATATATAACCAATCAATTCGAGAAAAATATATGAAATTGGATATTGGATTTTCGCCAACAGGAATTGGTTTGAGACTTAATTTTTAAAAAATAGAAACATACTTAGTTATGAAAATAAAATCAATAATATTTGCAATTTTTATCTTGACAACTTTTCAGTTGAAAGCTCAAGATAAAATTATCACAAACAACAATGATACAATCAATTGTGAAATAATTTCCATTGAAAATAATTTGATTAGATATGCAATATCAATAAGGCATTCAATTCCAAAAACTGAAAATAAATTGCTTTTAAAAAACATGTCACTTCCTGCCATAAAAGAATGTTAGTACTTTTAAATCCGCAAAAGATACACAACTATTTGATATTCAATAATATATGCGAATATATTTTCGCTAAAATTGATGGAAAAACCTTTGTATATATCAATAGATATTAGTTGTTACAATTTTATTTGCGGATTTAAGAGAAAATAAAAAAAAATTGTTGTAAAACATAAAAAAATATTACATTTGTAAAATAATAATAAAGAATATAATACCATGAAAAAATTTTGGGTAATAGCAGTAATAGCAGTAATAGCGATTATTTTAACGAGCTGTGGTAATCAGTCGAAAACATACACAGCAAAAGACAAAAACGGATATACTTACGAAGCAGTAAAAGGAGATCCGGCAAATGCAAGAATTTATACTTTGGCGAACGGTTTAAAAGTATATTTATCAGTGAATAAAGATGAACCACGTATTCAAACTTATATCGCTGTACGGGCAGGTTCAAAAAATGACCCACGAGAAACAACCGGTTTAGCTCATTATTTTGAACACATGATGTTTAAGGGAACTGATAAAATTGGTACAAAAGATTGGGAAAAAGAAAGTTTGTTAATTCAACAAATTTCCGATAAATTTGAAGAAAGAGGAAAACTTACAGATAAAGCTCAAAAAGATTCTTTGTACAGAATTATCGACAGTTTATCTTTGGAAGCATCAAAATATGCTGTTGCAAATGAATATGATAAAATTTGTTCAATGTTAGGAGCAACAGGAACAAACGCTTGGACTTCAAAAGAAGAAACTGTTTATGTAAACGAAATCCCATCAAATGAAGTAGAACGTTTTTTGCAAGTTGAAAGAGAACGTTTCCAAAATATTGTTCTTCGTCTATTTCATACGGAATTAGAAACGGTTTATGAAGAATATAATATGGGACAAGACAGGGATGGACGTAAAGTTTCTAACAGAGTTTTTGAAGAACTTTTTAAAAATCATCAATATGGAACTTCTGTATTAGGATTGCCGGAACATTTAAAAAATCCTTCTATGGTTAATATAATGAAATTCAGAGATACCTACTATGTTCCTAATAACATAGCTATTTGTATGTCCGGAGATTTAGATATGGAAGAAACTATTAAACTCATAGATAAATATTGGGGAGATATGAAACCAAACGAAAATCTTCCAAAATACGAAGCTCCAAAGGAAGAACCTATTACAGAAATTAAAACTTTTGATATTTTAGGTCCTGAAAGAGAAAATATGATTATGGTTTATCGTTGTGATGGTAATAAATCTAAAGAAGTTCAATATCTTGATATTATTTCTGATATTTTAAATAATGGTACTGCCGGTTTAATGGATTTAGATTTAATTAAAAAACAAAAAGTTATGACCGCTTATGCTTATGTCAATTCTATGAACGATTATGGATATTTCCAAATGGGAGCTTATCCTAAAGAAGGACAAACACTTGAAGAACTAAAAGATTTGCTTCTAGGAGAAATAGAAAAAGTTAAAAAAGGCGAATTTGACGATTGGTTAATGGAAGCTATTGTTAATAAAGCCAAACTTAATAGAATTGAAGCTATTGAAAACAATTCTGTTGCTTATTGGTTTGTAAATGCTTTCATCGCTGATAAAACTTGGGAAGAAAGTATCTTTGATATTGAAGCTAATGAAAAAGTTACAAAACAAGAAATTGTTGATTTCGCTAATAAATTCTTCGGAAATAATTATTATGTTTTCAACAAAAGAGTTGGAGTTGATACAACAATTGTTCATGTTGATAAACCGGAAATAACTCATTTTGAAGTTGATAGAAATGCTGAATCTGCTTTTGTTACGGGACTAAAAAAAGAAGAACCTAAATCAATTGAACCTGTTTTTATTAATTTTAAAGAAAAACTTCAAATCAATAACTTAAATGACGGAGTTGAATATAATTACATTAAAAATGAAACAAACAATTTATTTTCTCTATATTATATTTTCGATATGGGAAGAAGAAACAATAAACTTTTACCTATAGCTATTGATTATACGGAGGTGTTAGGTACAGATACCAAAACTATTGACGATTTACAAAAAGAGTGGTATAAACTTGGTGTTAATTTCTATGTAAGTTCAGGCGAAGATAAAGTTTATGTTTATGTATCAGGTTTGGACGAGAATCTTGAAGTCGGTATGAAACTTATGGAAGAAATTCTTGCAAACGTTAAACCGAATCAAGAAGTTTATAATGAATATGCCAGTGATATTTTGAAAAATAGAAACGAAGCTAAAAAGAATAAAAATAATATTTTAAGCAAAATGATGTCTTACTCAAAATATGGAAATTTATCAGCTACAACAGATATTATTCCGGCAGAAGATTTAAAAAATCTTAATCCTGAAGATTTAACAAATTTAGTTAAAGATTTATATACATATAAACATAAAATTTTTTATTATGGTCCACGAGACAATGCTGCTGTTGCAGAAGTTATCAAAGCAAATCATAAAATGGCTGAGACTTATAGAGAATATCCTGCAATTACAGAATATGCAGAATTAGATTATACAAAACCAAAAATCTATTTTGCAAACTATGATATGGTTCAGTCTATGATTTATATGGTTTCTAAAGACGTTATTTTTGACCCAACTTTGAGAAGTCAATCTTTGATTTTTAACGAATATTATGGAGGTTCAATGGCAAGTATTATTTTCCAAGAAATCAGAGAAGCTAAAGCGTTGGCTTACAGTGCTTATGCAGGGTATAATCAAGCTGGTGAAAAAGGAAAATCTAATTACATAATGGGATATTTAAGCACTCAACCCGACAAAATGAAAGATGCCTTAGATGCAATGACAGATTTATTGAATGATATGCCATTAGCAGAACAATCTTTCAACACCAGCAAAGAATCTTGTATCAAACAAATGAACACTACAAGAATAATAAAAGAATCTATTTATTGGAATTATGATTATTATACGAAATTGGGCATTTCAACTGATATCGACCCAAGACAACAAGTTTATGATGAAGTTAAAAATTCATCTTTGGAAACTGTAGGTAATTTCTTTAACAATCATGTAAAAGATAAAAAATTCGATATATTGATTGTTGGTGACAAAGCTAAAATTGATTTCAACCTTTTAAAAAAATATGGGGATGTTAAAGAACTTTCGTTAGAAGAAGTTTTCAATTATTAAAATTGTTTTTATTTAACAAAAAAGGCGGGAAAAATTCCTGCCTTTTTTTATCTTGACCGATATATCAACCTAAATTGAACATAATAATTTACAACTATTTTATTACAATTCCTTAAATCGCAAATACAATCTCTTTTTCCCCTTCGTTGCATACAAAGGAGATGGTCGGGACAGACGTATTTTATGGGGAGAAGCAAAATAAAATTTAAAAAATAAGAACAAAATAAATAAAACTTTATTAAATTTGTAATCAAGAAAAGCGATGGAAAATGAAATAATAACATATTTTTTGCCGGCAGAATTGCTATTACATTTTGACATAGTATCAATAA
>JAITXI010000237.1 GCA_031284905.1 Bacteroidales bacterium | reverse complement strand
TAAAAAAGGTCTTGGTTCAAAAGGATGGGTGTCCGTAGAATCTATTATAAGTGAAATTTTTAACAAAGCAAAACTATTTTTATCAATCCATAAATTTCCTGAAAAAAATTTATTTTTATCTCTTTTTTTTCGTGGTTTAAAACTTATACGATAATAATCTTCCGTTTTTTCTTCTTCATTCACAACATACATTCTTTTTGCAAACGATTTTTCGCTTTGCAGAATAAGTGAAGGGAAATAATCATTTTTATACAGTAAATCTAAGTATTGTAAGGCAATAGCAGTATTATAAGACAAAAAAAGTGTTTCTTTTATATTAATATTCAAATTTGTTTTTCCGTTTTTAAAATCTAAACGATTTATTTTATATCCGGAAAAGTTTGCATTGTAATAACTTTCTAAAAACTCCAAAATTTTATTATCAGATGATGTTTCGACAGAAAAATATGTTTTTGAAGTAGTTTTATTACTATTATTGAGCATTTTTTTTCTACATTTTTGAATAATATCATACAAATAGTCGTTATCAGCAAAAACTTCAACTTCGTTTAATAAAAAACTTTGTTTTGTCATAAAAAAGGTATTGTTTTTTAAATCATTTACTTTAAGAGTTTTTGTCTTATAACCTAAAAATGAAATTTCTATACTATCTTTTTCTAAATTTACATTCAGCTTGATAGCTCCATCAATATTTGTAATACCACCTTTTGACGTTCCTTTTACAGCTACATTACAATAAGGAAGAGCTTCTTTAGTATCAGCATCTTTTACAATTACCGTAATAATTGTTTGAGAAAAAATAGTGATATTTAAAATTAATAACAAAATATTAATAATAATTTTTTTCATTTTTTTATTCTTTATTATTTTCTTCCATTATTTTTTTTATCATAGTGTTATATTCTATAAAATATTGAATATTATCAATTTCAAGTTTTTCTCTTACTATTTTATTCCATTTTATTAAATCTTTTTTTTCTTTTCCAAAGAATGTGTCATAAAAATATAAAGTTGATAGTTTGTTAATATTTTCTTTGGTTTCGTTATAAATTGCTGTAATTTCAGAAATTGAGCTATGATTTTTTTGCAATTTATCTTCCATTTTAAGTCTTTCTATTTCACAAAGGTCGAAAAAAATGTTTAACCAAGTGTTGGAATTTTCGTTAAAAGTTTCGTAATAAAAAGATTTTGTTTCGTCAAATACTGTGTAAGATTTCCACGACAAAGAATCTTGTAGTTCGACAATGTCTAATAATATTTGAACAACAAATTTATGCTTTATTAGCATTTCTTTCATTTTTTTTTTCTGTTCCTCGCCATCTGTAGAAATTGTCGCTGAATAAATAAGGGTAAAATCATTAAATTTTAGTCTTTTTTTATTGTCCCAGAAATGTAAGAAATACTTATCTTTTTTGTTTTCAAGAGAAGCTATTTGAAGTAAAAATAATTCTTCAAAATCGTTTATGTTATTTATTGAATAATTTTGAAACTTTGCAAAAAAATCAAGTTTTTCTTTTTGGCTTTCAGTTAATAAAAAAGGTGCAGTATTATTCCAAAAAATCTCATTGTATGGTATTATTGCAATTTTATCGTAGTCTGAAACGTTTTGATTATAATCAAAAAATGGCAAAATAAATGGTTTGTCGTAGTCGTATAAGTAAGTTAGGCATTTTGAATTAATATTGAAGACATTGTTTGTATCATTGGTATTAGAACCTTGAAATGAATAATTAAAAATCAAATATTCAGGTAATATTTTTTTGTTCTTTTTAATAAAATTTTCAATAATTTCAATGGAAACATTAGAAATAGAGTCAATTTGAATAGGAATAAAAGGATGTGTTTTAGCAATAACAATGTTAAATTTTGTTTTTAATAATTTATAGTCTTTAATATCTATCCAAAGTTCTCCTTCAAAATAATTTCCATCTAAAATTTTAGGGCTAAAACCTATATTAAAATAATCGTCAGTAACGCTAATCAAACTAATTCTGAAATATTTTTTCATGTTTTGTTTTCTAAATTGCAGAATTTGATTTGGAAAATAAATATTTGTTTTTGTTAAATTTAGTAAAGTAATTATGATAGAGGAAGTAATAGAGGTAAAATATTTATTTTGATTGTTCAGACACACTCTTCCGTTTTTAAAATACAGATTTTTTACATTAACACCTTCAATTTTAGAATTATTGTAACATTCAACTAATTCCAAAGGCAAATTGTTGCTAGTCGTTTCTATGCCATGATAAACTTTAGATAATGTTATTGTTTTGTTTTTCAATAATTGTTTACGACATTTATTTACTATGTCAAATAAATAGTCATCATCTGAAAAAATTTCAACCTCATTTAAAATAAAACTTTTCCTTGTTAAAAAAACAGTCGGTGCGTTAATTAATGTTTTTGTTGCTATTACAGTATTTTCATAGCCTAAATAAAAAATTTCAAGAGTGTCTTTTTCTAAATTTAACGACAACCGAACATTCCCTTCCAAATTTGTAACGCCTCCTCTTGTTGTTCCTTTTATTGCTACACTACAAAATGGCAAAGGTTCTTTCGTGTCTTTATCTTTAATTGAAAAAACTATTGAACTTTGAGAAAAAATACCTAATGATAAGAATATCAAAAGAAACAAAAATATCAGTGTTTTTATAAAATTAGATAGTTTAATTAGGAGAATAATTAGAATACTAATAAAAATCAAAACAATCCTATAATAATTTATTATATATGATTGTTTTGATTGTAAAATTATTGTATAGATTCAATATATAGTTTGCCTATATCAACACGTCCCAAAGCAATATTCCAGCTATCATCGCCATAACTACCTCTGCCGTTATCACTTCCCATATTAAAACCATCAATAAAAGTTGTTATTGATGCCGGATTACTTGGTCCATAATAATTTGTAGAGCAGGTAAGTTGTTTCCCATTTTTATTCAAATCTACGTCTTTTAAAATAGCATCTTTAGCCATTTTCAATTCTTTTACTGTTTTCATAATTAAATGTTTTTAAAAGTTTATTTTTTTGAAATTATTTTACAAATTTATACATAATTTTTTGAAAAAACAAAATAAATTTTATATTTTATGTTATTTATAATCGTTTTAAATAAGAAATGTTTTTTGAACTACTTTATTTACATATCCATTTTATAACATCTCTTGTTGATTGGTATAAATCTATACTTTGAATTAATATCATTTTTCTGCCTTTTTTTATTTTTCACCTTCCGGTTTATAAAGATCTTTAAATAATTCTATGTTGTCGATACCAAGTTTTTCTTTTACAAGTTTGTTGTAAAATTTTAAATTTCTTGCGTCTATTCCTAAATCGGTATCTTTAAAATATTGTTTTCGTAATT
>JAITXI010000236.1 GCA_031284905.1 Bacteroidales bacterium | reverse complement strand
AATTACGAAAACAATATTTTAAAGATACCGATTTAGGAATAGACGCAAGAAATTTAAAATTTTACAACAAACTTGTAAAAGAAAAACTTGGTATCGACAACATAGAATTATTTAAAGATTTTTATAAACCGGAAGGTGAAAAAGAAAAGGAGACAGAAAAATGATATTAATTCAAAGTACAGATTTTGATGTTTCAACAACTGACGTAATTAGATGGCTATGCAAAAATAACGCTGAATTTAATCGTTTTAATAATGATTTTAAAATAATATCGCTAAAATGTTTAAACAACAATTATGTTTTGGAATTAGAAAACGCTACAATAATTGATGCCAAAGAAATATACACATATTGGTACAGGAGAGGAGATACAATGATTAATACTCCGCTAAAATTAACAAAAAACAAAAAATTTGATAAAGAACAATATAGATGGAATTATTTAGACAACAAAAGATTGTTGGATTATTTGGTTTATTTTCTGAAAAATAAAATCAACTCTATTAACGACTACTTCTCTTCAAACCATTTGAACAAATTAATCGTTTTAGACAAAGCTGATATTGTTGGTTTAGATGTACCAAAATATATTATTACAACACAAAAAAAAGATTTAGAATTGTTTTTAAAAGAACATAAATTTGTTATTACAAAGGCAATAGATAATCCTTTTACGGTCAAACTCAACAATTATTGGCTTTCTACTTACACAGAAAAAATAACACAAGACATTGTTGATAATTTACAAGACTCGTTTCATTTAACATTTTTTCAACAAGAAATTATCAAAAAATTTGAAATTCGTAGCTTTTATTTGAAAAGTAAATTTTACTCAATGGCAATTTTTTCTCAAACAGACGAACAAACAAAAACAGATTTCCGACATTATAATGATGACAAACCAAATCGAACAGTGCCATTTAAATTGCCCGAAAATATTGAAATCAAATTATTAGCTTTAATGCGAGAACTTGAATTAGAATCCGGATCAATAGATATTATTTATGGAACAGACGATAAATTTTATTTTCTTGAAGTAAATCCTATTGGTCAATTCGGAATGGTATCATATCCCTGTAATTACAATTTAGAACATGAAATAGCAAAAGAATTAATGAAAAATGAATAAAGATAAAATATTAGAAATAATAAAAGAAAACAAAAAAGATTTTCCGGTGAATTTAAGTTTGATAAATCCGAGAAAAGAAACAAAAAACGAAGTTAAATCTATATTCATAAAGAAGTACAATTGCTTGCAATTACTAAATGACGATTTTTATAAAAAAATTTCAAGAATGATATGAACATGCAAATAGATTTAACAAAACATATATTATTATTTGAAAACTGTCAACTTGTAAAAGGTATGGCACAAACATTATTAGTTGATTTTCAACGTAGAAATTTAGAATTTTTAGAAAATACAATTTTTGATATATTTATTTCTAAAAATAGAGACAAAAATATTGGTGAAATTTTAAATGATTTTGATTTTGAAACGCAAAGAAATATTTTAGAATATTTTGATTTCTTACTTGAAAATGAATATGCTTTTTTATGCGACAAAAGCGAAGTAGAATTTTTTCCAAAAATAAATTCAGAATGGAATAATCCTGCCGATATCACAAATTGCATTATTGATTTTAAAGAAAAACCAAACAGTTTACAAGCATACAAGAACTTGATTTTTGATTTGGACTCCTTAGGTTGTGAAAATATACAAATAAGAGTTTTTAACGATATTTCGATTGAATTTGTAGAAGAATTTTTATCTTTATTTGAAAATACAATCATTTTCAGAATAGACTTATTATTGAAATGTTCTCAAAATGTTACTTTTTATAAAAAATTTATAGACAAATTTCCGAGAATTAAAGAATTAATCGTGCATTCTGCAAGAATAAATAAATTTTACAATATTCAACATCAGAGAATGATTTTTTTAGAAAAAGAAATTAAAGACGAAAGTTGTTGTGGTATTATTTCTCCTAACCATTTTAATTTAAGATTGGAACATTTTCTTGAATCACAACAATATAATACCTGTTTGAATCGCAAAGTTTGTATTGATGTTAAAGGGAATATAAAAAATTGTTCTGCATTAAAAAATTCTTTTGGAAATATTTCCGTTGTAAGAATTGTAGAGGTTGTGAACACAGAAGAATTTCAAAAAATATGGCAGATTTCAAAAAACAAAATTAAAACTTGTCAAGACTGCGAATTTCGACATATTTGTACTGATTGTCGTGCTTTTTTACATTCCGACTATTCTTTGGATAAACCCCAAAAATGTAATTATTTTCCCTATGAAAATGAATTGTTGTAAACTTATTATAGAAACAAAACAGCGAATAAATGTTTACAATTTATAAGCAAAACAATTCAAACGACTGCGGACCAACTTGTCTCAAAATGATAATAAAACATTTTGGCAAAAATCTTTCTATCAATTCATTAAGAAATTTATGTAATACAGATAGAGAAGGCACTTCTATAAAAGCCATTATAAATGTAGCTGAAAAATTGGGATTATATTGTTTGGGCATCAATTTTTTAGTAAATAAAAATTCTGATGTTTCTAAAGATATTCCACTTTTAGCGGAACTTCAACTTCCTATTATTGTTTATTGGAACAACAATCATTTTGTTGTAGTTTATAAAATAAAACAAGACAAAATATTTATTGCAGACCCTGCTATTGGGAAACTTGTTTTAAATAATGAACAATTTGAAAAACATATTTTTTCAGAAAAAAATATCGGTTTATCCTCAAGTTGTCTTGGAAAAGCAATTGTTTTTGAATCGACAGATATTTTTTCAAAAAATCCGATTTTTGAAAATCAGAAAATATTACAGAATATCAATTTTCTTAAAAAATATATAAGTAAACAAAAAAAGGGTTTGTTGCTACTATTTTTTATTATTACTTTGGAATTAGCGGCACAAATAATTTCTCCGTTTCTTACAAAATATTCTTTTGATTCCGGTATAATGCAAAAAAACATTAATGTGCTTCTGTTGGTTTTGATTGTACAACTTATTTCTTTTGTTTTTTCTTCATCTATTAATTATATAAACAGTTTGCTTTCTAATAAAATTGCTCAAAAAATAAATATTGCCGTTACTACCGATTTTATTTGCAAAATTTTCAGAATCCCCATAAAATATTTTCAACAACAAAAAACAAGCGATTTTATTTATAAAATATTTGATATTAGTAGAATAGAATCTTTTTTAACTTACAATTTTGTTTCCATAGTACTAGCAATATTAAGTACTGTAATTTTTTCAATAATTGCTATTTATTTCGACTTTATTACTTTTCTAATAATTTTTGGCACCTATGTCTTAAATACTGTTTGGACATTTTATTCCTTACAAAAAAGAAAAATACTTGATTATGAGAGATTTGACATAAAATCAGATTCTCATAAAATTATGATAGAAATTTTTGAGGGCATTTATGATATAAAAATTAATAAAGCTACTAATACTAAAATTGCATCTGTCATAACTAATCAAAAACATTTTTTTGCAAATAATTTTAAGTTTATCAAAATTTCTCAATTATTATCAATTGGGGGTGGTCTCATTAACAACATTGGTAATGGTATAATCATGTTTTACACCGCTTACTTAACAGTTAATGACATTTTAAGTATTGGTGAAATGGCTGCAATTCAACTTGTGTCGGTTCAATTATTTTCAGCTCTTTCAAGCGTTACATCTTCACTTTCAATAATTCAGGAAACGAAATTTAGCATTGAAAGAGTTTCTGAAATTCAATTAATGAATGAAGAAAAATCGGGAGGGAAAACAGTAAAATCACCTCAAAAAATCATTTTCAAAAATGTAAGTTTTGCTTATTCGGATATTAGTAATAATGTGTTGTCAAATCTTAATTTCAATATAGAAATTGGAAAAACAACTGCAATTGTGGGTTTAAGCGGAAGCGGAAAATCTACTTTACTCAAACTTGCTTTAGGATTTATTCAACCAACTTATGGAGAAATATTAATTGATAATGTTTCACTTAAAGATTATGATATGGAAAATTGGAGAACTCTTTGTGGAATGGTATTGTCTGACGGATTTGTTTTTACTGATTCAATTAAGAATAATGTAATAATGAATGTAGAAAAATTTGATGATATAAAATTTACAAATTCACTAAAATCAGCTGAAATTTATGATTTTATTAACGAACTGCCAAAAAAAGAAGAAACAATTATTGGACGAGAAGGGCTTACTTTAAGTTCAGGTCAAAAACAAAGAATATTAATAGCCAGAATGTTTTATAAAAATCCTGAATACGTTTTTATAGACGAAGCCACAAATTCATTAGATTTTGCAACAGAAAAGAAAATTATGAATAATTTAGATTATTTTTTTAACAATAAAACTCAAATAATTGTAGCCCATAGATTATCAACAGTGAAAAATGCCGATAAAATCGTTGTATTAAACAACGGAAAAATTATAGAAACCGGAACTCATAATGAGTTAGTTCGATTAAAAGGAGAATATTATTATTTGGTAAAAAATCAACTCGAACTTGAAAATTCTTAAGTTATATTTTTTTAATTTCTAAATCTGTAAATATATAAATCTTTATACGATAAATGTTGTTCCGCTAATATTTTCTTTTTTTTGTCATATCTTATTTTTTCCAATAATGTGCCAAAATGTCATATTTTTTGGCTATATTTTAATAAAATAGTCATTTTATTGCTATAAATGGTTGTTTTTTTTATAAAAAATGATTATCTTTGTATAAGTTTAAAGATTTAATAATGAAAGTTTGCGGATTTACCTTTATTAGAAATGCTATCAAATATGATTATCCTGTTAAAGAAGCGATCTTGTCAATATTACCGTTATGTGACAAGTTTGTAGTTGCTGTCGGAAATTCAGAAGATGAAACTCTTGAATTAATTAAGCAAATTGACACTGAAAAAATTATTATTATTGAAACTATTTGGGATGATAGTTTAAGGGAAGGGGGAAGAGTTTTAGCTGTTGAAACCGACAAAGCATTTCAGCATATTGATTCTTCGTTTGATTGGTGTTTTTATATTCAAGGTGACGAAGTTGTACATGAAAAATATTTACCGGTAATTGAAAAAACTATGCTTGAAAATGTAAACAACGCAAAAATTGATGGTTTACTTTTCAATTATTTACACTTTTATGGTTCTTATGATTATGTAGGAGAATCATATAGTTGGTATCGAAATGAAATTAGAATTATAAAAAACAACAAAAAAATCTATGCCTACCGTGACGCACAAGGGTTTAGAATTAATGACAACGAAAAGCTGAACGTAATTCCAATTTCTGCTTATATTTATCATTACGGCTGGGTTAAAGACCCAAAAACCATGCAGAAAAAACAAGAAGATTTTCCTAAACTCTGGCATGATGATACTTGGGTTAAAAAAAATGTCAGAAAAGCTGAAGAATTTGATTATTTTGGAATTGATTCTTTGCGAAAATTCACAGAAACTCATCCTAACGTTATGTTAGATAGAATAAAAGAAAAAAATTGGATTTTCGATTATGATATTTCTCGAAACAGAACGAAGTTTAAAGATAAATTTAAAGCATTTTGTCTAATATTTAATCTACATCTTGGTCAATATAGAAATTTTAAAATAGTGAAAAAGTGAGCGTAATAGAATTAAAAAATTTAACAAAAAGGTATATTGTCGGCATTCAGACTGTTAATGCGTTAAAAGGCATAAATTTATCTATTGAAAAAAACGAATATATTGCTATTATGGGACCTTCCGGAAGTGGAAAATCAACTTTAATGAATATCATTGGTTGTCTTGATACCCTAACAAAAGGGAATTATATTCTAAATGGAACCGACGTTAGCCGTATGGCGGACAACGAGCTTGCTGAAATTAGAAATAAAGAAATCGGTTTTGTTTTCCAAACATTTAATCTTCTGCCTCGTTACACAACTTCTGAAAACGTGATGTTACCTTTGATTTATGCCGGAGTTTCAAAGAAAAAAAGAATTGAACTTACAGAAGATGCAATAAAAAATGTCGGATTATCCGACAGAGCAAAACATAAACCAAACGAACTTTCAGGCGGACAACGGCAACGTGTAGCTATTGCAAGAGCTCTTATTAACAAACCTTCAATAATTCTTGCAGACGAACCTACAGGAAATTTAGATACTAAAACTTCAATTGAAATTATGTCCCTTTTTGAAGAAATATATTTACGAGGAAATACTATCGTAATTGTTACTCACGAAGAAGATATTGCTAAATATGCACACAGAATCGTAAAATTAAGAGACGGTTTAATCGAATCAGATATAATTAATTAACCCTACTAAAAACAATAATTTATGAAAATTTACACAAAAAACGGAGACTCGGGAAAAACATCATTGATAGGTGGAAAACTTGTAAATAAAAATGACGCTCAAATTAATGCTTATGGAAATATTGACGAATTAATTTCCGTAATTGGTATGCTGAAAAATTATGATATCTCCGAAGACATTAAAGACCAATTACTACTTATCCAAAATAAATTATTTATAATAGGAACCTCTTTGGCAATCCCCATTGAAGAAGAATCAAATTTAGTCAACGTAAGTACAATAATTCAAAAAGAAGATATTGAATTTTTAGAAAACAATATCGACAAAATGACAGAAATTTTGCCGGAAATAAAAAATTTTATTATTCCGGAAGGTAGTATTATTATTAGTTGGTGTCATATTGCCAGAACTGTTTGCAGACGAACCGAAAGAAGCATATTTGAATTAAAAAGCAATTATAAATTCATAAATAATGGTGCGATTTTTGTTAATCGTCTTTCAGATTATTTTTTCATTTTAGGAAGAAAATTTGCAAGCGAAAATAATATTGAAGAAAATTATTTTGAAAACGAATAAAAAATGTTACTTTTGCAACCCTATTTTGTATAGTTTTAATTTTTAAAATAAATTTGAGATTATGTATTGGACATTAGAATTAGCATCAAAATTAGAAGATGCACCGTGGCCAGCCACGAAAGAAGAATTGTTGGATTATGCCAATAGATCAGGAGCTCCTCTCGAAGTTATCGAAAATCTTAACGAAATTGACGACGAAGGAGAAATATATGAAAATATAGAAGATATTTGGCCGGATTATCCAACAAAAGATGACTTCTTTTTTAACGAAGACGAATATTAAATTTTAGTTTAACGAGAAAACACATCCCATCTATAATTGAAAAACAATAGGTGGTATGTGTTGTTTTTTTAGAATAATTTTAACTTTTGTGAAATTAATTAACAAAAAACAATCTTATTTACATCATTTAATTTGTATTTCAACAAATATTTCATAAATTTGTATAAAATTTGAGTAAAAAATGAACAAAAACAACTTCTATTTTTTAGGAATAGGCGGAATTGGAATGAGTGCTTTAGCTCAATATTTTTTAACAAATGGCTATAACGTTGCAGGTTATGACAAAACTAAAAATAATGTTTGCGAAATTTTAGAAAAATTAAATATAAATATTCACTATGACGATAATGTCAATTTAATCCCCGAAAAGTTTAAAAATTTTGAAAATACTTTAATAATTTACACGCCTGCGATAACTAATAACAATTCAATTAATAACGAATTGGAATATTTTAAATCTCATAATTTTGAAATAGTTAAAAGAGCACAAGTCTTAGGGTTTATTGCAAATCCACATACTTCTATCGCTATTTCAGGCACTCACGGAAAAACCTCAATATCTTCTATTTGTGCGAATATAATGTCAAAATCAATTTTTGGTTGCTCTGCTTTCCTTGGCGGAATAGCAAATAATTTTCATTCCAATTTTACATTAAACGATCAAAGCGACATCTTTATTGTGGAAGCTGATGAATACGACCGTTCGTTTCTTCAATTGCTACCTTCAACAGCAATAATTACCCATATCGACCCCGATCATCTTGACATCTATGGAAATTACGAAAACGTTTTTCAGGCTTTCGTTGATTTCGGAAATAAAGTAAAACCTAACGGAAATTTAATCATTAGTAATCATGTTCCTGAAGATTTCAAAGAGAAAATCAGAAAAGATATCAAAATTTATAAATACGGTTTTGAAGACGAAAATTGTGATTTTTTTGTAAATAATATTTTTTACGAAAACAATAAATGTTATTTTAATTTAAAACTTCAAAACAAAACAATTGAAAAAATTTGCTATCCATTAGGAGGGAAATATAATCTCGAAAATGCTTTAGCGGCTGCAAGTGCATCGTTTCTGAATGGAGCAACCGACAACGAAATTCGCTTCGGATTAGAAAATTTTTTGGGAGTTGAACGGCGTTTTGATATTAAAATAAATTCTTCTAAAATTGTTTATATTGACGATTATGCACACCATCCGAACGAAATAAAATCTTTTTTGACAGCAATAAAACAACTTTACCCAAATAAAAAAATTACAGGAATTTTTCAGCCACATCTTTTTTCAAGAACAAACGATTTCTATAAAGAATTTGCAGAAAGCCTTTCTTTATGCGATAACACGATACTTTTACCAATTTATCCTGCACGTGAAAAACCTATTCCCGGAGTTACTTCCGATTTGATATTAAAAAAAATTACAAAAACTGAAAAACAAATTTGCGAAAAATCAGAATTATTAGTACTTTTGAGAAAAATAAAACCCGAACTCTTAGTTACTATGGGAGCAGGAGATATTGACCAATTTGTAGCTAAAATTGTAGCACAATTTACTGTATGAAAAGAAAAATTTTATTCATATTGTTTTTTTTATTATTTTCCATATTTATTGTGGTTACAAGTATTTTTGTACATAAAAACATATCCTCTATACTTTGTAATAATATTGAAATAATTTTCGATTCAAAGATTTCTTTTGTTGATAAAAATTATATTCTTAACTATCTGAAAGAAAATAATTTTAAAATAGATTCTACAACAAAAATATCTGAAATTGATTTTTACAAAATAGAAAAACAAATAAAAACTATCCCATACATAAAAGATGTTGATATTTATAATAATTTTTCAGGAACAGTTTTTTTTAAAATTACACAACGAAATCCGATTGCACGAATATTTACTGCCGAAAATCAACAATTCTATATTGATGATGAAAATCAAATAATCCCTACAAGTCCAAACTACTCGGCTTTGGTTCCTGTTGTTATTTGCGAAAAAATCAACAAACAATTTTTTCTTCCAATTGATAATAATATTTCTGATAAAAACATAATAAATTATCAATTAACATCACAAGATTTTTTTAATTTTTTGCAATATATCGACCATTCGGATTTATGGAAAAATCAAATTGACCAAATTCATATTACGGGGAAAAATGAAATAGAACTAATTCCAAGAATCGGAAATCAAATAATATTATTAGGAACTATTGACAATTTTAAATATAAATTAAATAAATTAAATTCATTATATCAGGAAGTATTACTCAAAGGAAATTGGAATAAATACCAAGTAATTAACCTAAAATATTCAAATCAAATTATTTGTAAATAAAAAATATGAAAAATTCTTTAATAGCCGCATTAGACGTAGGAACAACGAAAATCGCTGCAATTGTCGGACAAAAAGACGAAAATAATAAAATTAAAATAATAAATTTTGCTTCTAATCCATCAAAAGGAATTGCAAGAGGAAATGTTGAAAATATTAACGAAGTAATAACTTCTATAAAACAAACTTTAGACCAACTTTCTAAAAACAATTTGCATGAATTTAATGAAGTTTATGTAGGAATTGCAGGACAACACATAGTTACCAGATACAACAGCACCGAATTGTTTTTCAATTCAGCAACAGAAATTTCAAATATCCATACAGAAAAACTAAAAGAAAATATTGAAAAAACAGTTTCCGATTCAGACGAAGAAATTATTGGTTCTTTGCCAATTTTATTCACTATTGATAATCAGCGAAGTGTGAGAAATCCTGAAGAAATTGTATGTGAATCATCATTAAAAGGAAACTTTTTACTAATTTATGCAAAAAAAACAAAAGTGAACAGTTTAAGACAAGCAATTAATAACACAGGATTAAATATTAAAAGTATGTTTCTTGAACCATTGGCATCAGCAGAAGCTGTATTAACAGCCGAAGAAAGAAAATCTTGCGTTGCAATGATTGATATTGGCGGCGGAACAACAGATCTTGTAGTTTGTGATAAAAACAATATCGTTTTCACTTCAGTTTTACCGCTTGGAGGAAATAATATTACTCGAACAATCGAACAAAAATTTAATATTTCTGCAAATCATGCCGAACAATTAAAAACAAATTTGGGAATAAATTCCAGTAAAGAAATGACCTTTATGTTGGAAAGTACTCATCAAAAATATCTCGTAAAAGATTTATCAGATTTAATCAGATTAAAGTATGAAGAAATTTTTGCCACAGTTCTTTTTCAATTGGAAAATATTAACTACTTAGATAAAGTTAACAAATTAATTATTACAGGTGGAGGTTCTTTGACAATAAATTTGAAACAATTAGCAAATTATTGTACTAACTACGAAATCAGAATTGCTTATCCAATTGCAGTCGCAGGAGTAAATTTGTATGAGAAACTTAATGACCCGAAATTTTCTACCGTTATCGGACTTTTATCTCTGGGTAATTATGAAGAAATAAAAGCCGGTCAAATTATTGAACAAGAAAAGAAAAAAGAAAATTTGACAACAAAAGACAACGAACAGGAAAAAGAACAAAAAAAATCAAAATTTTCTTTTAGTTCTCTTATTGGGAAAATTCTTGATGATAACAAAAACGACTAAAAAACAGACCTCTTAACTAATAAATCATGAACGGTTAAAGACTAGTAAGTAAAAATTAAAGAATTAGTAAATTTGCATAGATATTAAATTATCTCTTTTGATATTGGTGATTTTGTTCAAGTGTGTTAAAATAATATTACAAACATATTGAAGTTGTCAAATAATTCAAAGTAGCCTTTTTTTGAATATTCCCTATAAAATTTATCTATCATTAAAAAATATTAATTTATTTTTTTTAAATGCAATTATTTCCCAAAAATTTACTAAATTTGTAAGAATTTTTTTTATGATAAATATTGCATTATTTGGACCTCCGGGGGCAGGAAAAGGAACTCAATCAGAATTTTTGATAAAGGAATATAATTTATTTTATATATCTACAGGTTATCTTTTGAGAAAAGAAATCGAAGAACAAACAAAATTAGGATTAGACGCACAAAATATTATTGCAGCCGGCGGTTTGGTGCCGGACGAAATCATAGTCCAAATAATTGAAAAAACCATAAAAGAAAATTCTAATGTAAACGGTTTTCTGTTTGACGGATTTCCACGAACATATATTCAAGCATATATCCTTGAAGGGTTGATGATTAAGTTAAACACATCGCTAAATTGTTTGATAAGTATTAATGTTCATGAAGAAGAGTCGAAAAAAAGATTAACAAATCGTGGAAAAACTTCCGGAAGAAGTGATGATAACGAAGAAGTCATTAGAAACAGATTACAAGAATATAATGAAAAGACTCAGCCCGTATTAAATTTTTATCGAGAAAAAGGAATTTGTTTTGAAGTTGATGGATTAAATTCGATTGACGAAGTAAAATTTGATATTAAAACAATTATTAATACAGAATTTAAAAAACAATTATTTAATATCGTACTTTTTGGTTATCCGGGTAGTGGAAGAGGTTCTCAAGGAAAAGTTTTGGCTGAAAAATACGGACTTGAATATATAGCTACAGGTTCGTTATTAGATGAGGAAATTAAAAATAATACAGAAATTGGCAAAAAAGTAAAATATTTTTACGATAACGGGTTGTTAGTTCCTGACGAAATAATTGTGCCTTTGATTGAAAAAAAATTAGAAAATGCAAATTCTGTCAGAGGATATATTTTTAAAGGAATACCCAGAACATTTGTTCAATCATATATTTTAGATGGACTTTTAAAGAAGCATAAAACATCGTTGTCAAAAATTATTGAGATTGAAGTTCCGACATTAGAATTAATCAAACGACTTGACCAAAGAAGTCAAACCGACAGTTCTATGCCCTACGATTCGAGTACTGCAAAAATTGTTCAACGCCTGCAAGACCATCAAAATAAAACTATTCCCGTAATAGAAAAATATAATGAATTGCATGGAGTTGTGAAAGTTAATGGAATGGGAAATTTTGAAGAAGTGTTTCAAAGATTATGTGAAGTAATTGATAATAATGGATAGAAATTATGACAGAAGACGAAACGCTTAAAGTAAAATTTTTAGTGATACGTTTCAGTAGCATAGGCGACATTGTGCTTACAACTCCCATTTTAAGATGTTTGAAAAATCAGGTTGAAAACGCAGAAGTCCATTTTATTACAAAACCACAATATATAGAAATAATCCGATATAACCCATATATAGACAAAATTTTGACTTTAAAAAGTTTCTCAGAAACAATTTCAGATATTAAACAAGAAAATTACGACTATATAATTGATTTACATAATAATATACGCACATTACGATTAAAACACAAACTTAAAATTCTTGATTTTTCATTTCCAAAATTAAACTATAAAAAATGGTTGTTAGTGAATTTTAAAATTAATAAACTTCCAAACATTCATGTTGTTGATAGATATTTTGAAACCGTAAAATTATTTGATGTAGAAAATGATAATAAAGGATTAGATTTTTTTATAAATCAAAATAACGAAGTAAATATTGATGATTTGTGTAAAAATATTGAGCAAAAATTTGCAGTTTATGCAATTGGAGGGCGGCATTTTACTAAAAAGATGCCTCCGAAAATGATAGCACAAGTTTGTGAAAATCAAAAATTTCCTATAATTTTATTAGGAGGAAAAGAAGATTTTGAAAATGGAGAAATTATAAAAAATAATTCCGAAAAAATTTTTAATCTCTGTGGAAAATTAAATATTTTACAATCGGCAAGTGTTATAAAACAAGCAAAAGCGATGCTCAGTCACGATACAGGATTAATGCACATAGGAGCAGCTTTTAAGAAAAATATCATTTCTATTTGGGGAAATACGGTACCCGAATTTGGAATGTATCCATATTTCCCCGGAAAAAAATCTGAAAAAACGCAACCTTTTAATATAAAATGCCGTCCTTGTAGCAAGATAGGTTTTGAAAGATGCCCTAAAAAGCATTTTAATTGTATGAAATCTCATGGTATTAAAGAAATTAGAGAAAAAATAATAAAATTGATGACCGATGAAGAAGATTTGTGAAAAATGTAAACAAGAATTTGAATGCAATCATTCTGAAGACTGTTGGTGTTCCAAAGAAGCGTTGTCGGGAGAAGTATTAAAATATTTAAAAGAAAATTATCCCGATTGTTTGTGTAAAACATGTTTGAAAGAAATAATAATTAAAATAGATTTGTAAAATGAAAAAGATTATTGCTTTAGTTGTTTTTTTAATAAACTTTAGTTTAGTTTATTGCCAGCCTTATATAACAGTTTCAAATTTGCCATTACAGGCGTTGTTAAACGACACATTGATAGCCTCTTGCGACCCGAGTTCTGTTACAAATATTACAACTCCAACGTGTAATAATATTGGTTATTTTAACAGAAATGGTTCTGCTTTCCCATTTCAGAGCGGAATAGTATTAGTAACAGGTCCTATTACGGAAGCTCCCGGTCCGGATAATTCCGGTTCTACTGGACAGACTGCTTGTTCTAGTTCGGATCCTGATTTAGTTCAAATTTCCGGAAGTACGATTCAAGATGTGTCTAAAGTAGAATTTGATTTTACTCCGGCTCTAAGTACTATTACTTTCCGATACATTTTTGCTTCGGAAGAGTTTCCAGAATTTGTAAATTCTATAAACGATGCGTTCGGTTTTTTTCTTTCCGGTCCGGGTATTTCCGGTCCGTTTACAAATGGAGCAATAAATATTGCTATTTTGCCAAACGGTCAACCTGCAACAATAAATAATATTTATAATTCGGGACTTTATACTTTAGGCGGTTATTATACGGGCGCAACGACCGGAAGCGGTGGCAATAATAATCCTGCTGTTAGTCCTTATGGTAACTCTATTCAATTTGATGGAGCTTCCATAATTCTTACTGCGGTTGCAAATGTTCAAATAGGACAACTATATCATATTAAAATTGTAGTTGGAGATGCCCAGGATGGCGTTTGGGATTCAGGAGTATTTTTAGAAGCTGGTAGTTTTATTATGCAAGAAGAAGGCGGTTTAGAGTCTATAACTGATGGAAATGGCTCCCAAGTAGGACAGACGGCTATAACAACTCTTACTTGCAATAATTCTTCAATTCAAATACAAGCTTTCGGAGGCGATACTTACTTATGGACAGAAGAATATGGCAATATTCCACCAACATCAGGACAAATATTAACTGTTACACAACCGGGATTATATCACGTTACTGTTCAGCGTGAACTTTGTAATGTAGTTGAAGAACATGAAATTCAAATTTTTTCTGATTTTACAGTTCCAACGATAAATGTAACAAGTCCAAATACAATAATTTCTTGTCTTAACCCTGAAGTTTCAGCTACTGCCAGTGGTAATGGAATTTCGTATCAATGGAGCGGAGGAATAAGTCCAAACACTGTACAAAATTATTTTACATCACCCGGCACTTATACAGTAACTGCTACAGGTGAAAATGGTTGCACTGCTGCTGCTTCTATTACTTTTACATATCAAGAAGGAATATCTTTGGTAGCACATATTTCTCAAGATGTATCATGTAACGGTGAAAATGATGGAGTAATGGGAATTGTTTTTACAGGAGGCTATGGTCCGTTTACATATATTTGGAACGATGGAGTTACAACACAAAATAGACAAAACGTTGCTGCCGGATCGTATTCGATAACTATTTCTGATGCTTATAATTGTACTTTAACAGAAAATTATACAATTACTCAACCACCCTTATTTGTTTATAGTTCTTCTTCAACGAACGTATTGTGTTATAATACCCCTACCGGAACAATCAATACTTCTCTTGCCGGCGGAACTACACCTTATACTTACCATTGGGCAGATAATGCTACAACACAAAACAGAAATGAATTACCTACCGGAATGTATTATTTAACCATTACAGATGCTCATAATTGTAAAATTACAGATAATTTTATTATTACACAACCGGAAGAATTTATTACAACAGTAAGTAACGACCAAATTATTTGCGAAGGTTTACAAGCAATTCTCCAAACACAATCTTTTGGCGGAACTTATCCATACGAATTTCATTGGGCTGAAACACCAACTCCAAATAATTTTGAAATATTAGAAGACACAAGAACATTAATTCCGAATACAACAACAACTTTTTTCGTATATGCAACAGATGCTAACGGTTGTATTAGTGATACAGCTTCAACACAAATAATTGTAAGTCCTTATTTAGTAATTGATGAAATGCAAATTAAAAATAATACGTGTTTTCAAAGTTGCGATGGAGAAGCTCGCGTAATATATCATGGCGGAACATTTCCATACAATTTAAGTTGGGCATCAAATAATGAAATTTTAAGTGATTTATGTAAAGGAACTTATACATTGAAAATTACTGATAAATATGGTTGTAATACAACTACAAGTTTTACAATTAGCGAACCAAGAGAATTTTCTTCTGTAACATATAGCGACTCTACAAAATGTTATGGTTCGTCAGACGGAGTAGCCGCAATTACTCCGGATGGAGGAACTAAACCATATACTTATATATGGTATGACGGCACATCAGATAGTTCTATAAATCTACCTGCCGGAAATTATATTGTTACGGTTTATGATGCAAATCATTGTAGATTAACAGCAAATTTTACTATTGGTCAGCCAATGCCACTTTATTCCACTCCAATAGAAAATGCTACAATTTGTCGTGGACAAAACGTTTTTCTTATAACCGAAACAACAGGCGGAACTCCTCCTTACGATTATCATTGGGCTGATAGTTATGGAGAGGAACACGAAAATCATACTTGGGCGCAAAATCCAATTCAAACAACAACTTATTCGCTTACAGTAACCGACCATAATGGCTGTACTTATGCAATAAATCCTGCTACAATAACTATAAATTCGCCAATTGGAGTAGTTTCAATTGTGTCTGATAAAGATTTAATTTGTCCTGGAGAAGATACACAAATTAGAGTTGATGTAAACGGCGGAAATGGAGGTCCTTATATGATGCGACTTCAAGACGGAAGAATAGTCGGCTCGCCATTTATAGTAAATCCAATGGAAACAACTTGGTACTATATTACCGTTGAAGATATGTGTGGTTCTCCTTCTGCAACAGATTCAGTTCTGATTAAAGTTAGCTCAAATCCGAATATTGAATTTACGGCAAGTGTTTTAAACGGTTGTCCTCCATTAACAGTCGAATTTACCGACCACTCGGAAAGCGCATTTGTTAATTATTTCTGGACATTTGGCGATAATAATTTTTCAACAGACAGAAACACTATCTTTACATATAACGAATCAGGTACTTACAGTGTTGTTTTTGAAGTTACAGACAGTGAAGGATGCGTTCATAAAAGAACTTTTAATGATTTAATTACTGTTTATCCAAAACCACAAGCAATTTTTAGCTATAGTCCGGAACTAATAACAACATATCAACCGGAAATTATTTTTAATAATTTATCATTAGGAGCAACAAGCTATATGTGGTCTTTTGGAGATAATGACAGCACTGAATTAGTAAACCCAACTCATCATTATATGCCAAGTATTGATTCGTATGATGTTTGTTTATTTGCAGAAAATAATTTTCATTGCAGAGACACATCTTGCCGACCAATCGAAGTTGAAGGGATAATGAAAATTTATTTCCCGACAGCATTTTCTCCTGATGGTGACGGTTTAAACGAATGTTTCCGTCCATGTGGAAATTTTATTGACCCAAGAAGCTATAATTTAACAATTTACGATAGATACGGAATATTAGTTTTTGAAACAAATACTTATGTTCCGACAACTACGGCTAATGATTGTAGCTCTTGTTCGGATAACGATTGGAATGGAAAAAGAAATAACAGAGGTAATATAATGCAAAATGGAATTTATACTTGGCATTGTACTTTTGAAGATATGAACGGAACATTCTATGAATATAACGGAACTGTAACATTGTTAAGATAAAATATATTAAGAAAATATTTAATTAATTAAAGTGTAAAAAAATAAAATATTCAAAATTTTAAAGTATATAATATTTTATTTGAAATTTTGAATATTTTATTTTAACTTGCATAAATTTATTTACTAAAAAGAAATTAACATTATGAAAAAAATATTCTTTTTGTCTTTATTCGTAATTTTCTGTTTCACAACAAATTACGTTCGTTCGCAACAAACTTATGGTGGATTGCCGGTTAGTTTTGAAAAAACAATTTTATCAACAAATATTGATAAAATTGTCCTTGAGCAGCCTAATATGGATTTAATTATGCAAGAAGATGTAGAAAATGAAAGGTTAGGTAAAATGAAAATGGTTGGGAGAGTTATTCCGAAAACACTAACTATGCAAAATAGTGGTACTTACGATTTATTACCTGACGGTACAGTAGTTTGGAGATTGGCAATTACAGTTCCAAATGCTATGTCTCTGACGATGTTATACAGTCATTTTTATTTACCGGAAGGTTCAAAATTATTTTTGTATAATGAAAACAAAAAACAAATTTTTGGCGCATTAGACCATAGATCAAATCCGAGAAAATCTCTAAATACATCTACAATGATGATTCAAGGAGAAACAACATATCTTGAATTTTTTGCACCACAAGAAATTGCTAATCAGGCAATTATTGATATTGAAGGTGTAATTTATAATTATAGAGATGTTCAAATGTTTATTGGTCGTTATGGAGATGATGCAAAATTAGGTGGTTTTGGAAGTTCGTATAGTTGCGAAGTTAATATAAACTGTCCGGAAGGAGATTCTTGGCAAACTCAGAAAAAAGGAGTATGTGTAATATATACTGGTACCGGCGGTTTATGTTCTGCAGATTTAATAAATAATACTTCAAATGATGGGACTCCATATATTTTAACTGCCGATCATTGCGGTGGAAATTCGCCCGAAGCTACATTTCATACTTGGCAATTTTATTTTCATTATGAATCCCCAACTTGTGCAAATCCGGGTGTAGATCCGGTACCTGTAACTCCTATAACACAAGGAGCTACTTTTAGAGCAAGAGGTCCTAATTCATCAACAGGTTCAGATTTTTTATTATTAGAATTAGATGGAGCAACAGAATCAGAATTAGCAACTATGGGTTGTTATTATAATGGCTGGGATAGAACAGGGTTAGTTGCTACAAGCGGAGTTGCTATTCATCATCCAAGTTGTGATATTATGAAAATTTCAAAATTTGAAACAGCTTTAACTTCAGTTTCTTTCACAGGTTTTCCTAATTCCGGCTGGGATGTTAATTGGTCTTTAACTCCTAACGGAGGTGGTATGACTGAAGGCGGGTCTTCTGGTTCTTCTTTGTTCGATTGTTCTAATAAATTAATTATTGGAACTTTGTCGGGTGGTCCTTATATTGATTGTTCAGAAACCCCCGGACATGATATCTATGGGAAATTCAGTGCACATTGGACAACTAACGGAACAACTCCTGATAGACAATTAGCGCCTTGGTTAGACGCTGCTAACACAGGAGCTATGACTTGTCAAGGGAGGATTCCTTCCGGAGCTAATACTACTATTACAAGTTGTGACGGTTCTACGCCTCCTTCAGGTTCCCTTACGGCAATGTTTACTTATAATCCCAATCCTGCAACAATTATTGAAGGTCAATGTATAAATTTTATTGATGCTTCGTTAGGTGGTCCAACTTTATGGAACTGGAATTTCCCCGGAGCACAAACGAGTTCTTCAACACTTCAAAACCCAAATAACATTTGTTATCTAATTCCGGGGGTTTATGATGTTATGTTAACCGTAAATAATGGAGTTTCTGCTCCAAGTACTTATGTTTGTTCGGGATGTGTCATAGTTGAAGTTGACCCGAATGCTCCAATCATTAATTTTTCTGCAAACCATTTAGTCGTTCCTATTGGAGGAGTTGTGAATTTTACTAATTTATCTACAAATGGTCCTTTTGAATCTTGGGCATGGACATTTGAAAATGGAACTCCTTCTACTTCAGCATTGCAAACGCCACCACCTATTACATACACTACTCCAGGTTGTTATTATGTTGAATTACGAGGACAACAAGCTGTTACACATACTCAGAGAATGAAAAAGAACGAGGCTTATATTTGTGTAGTAAATCCTCCTACTACTGCTCCAACAGCAAATTTTGTAGCTAATCATACTTTTATTGCTCCAGGCAGCTCTGTTAATTTTATAGATTTAAGTACAGGAACACCTTTTACTTGGGCTTGGGAATTTACCGGAGCAGCCTCAGGTCAGACGACAAGTACAGCTCAACATCCTCAAGGTATTGTATATCCTAATGCTGGATGTTTTAAAGTAAAATTAACTGTTAGTAATTCTGTAGGCTCAGATTTTCTGGTTAAAGAACAATATATTTGTGTTGGAACTACAGACCCATGTACGTTACCTCCGGTCGCGGATTTTAGAACAGAACCAAGAATAATCCCGTATAATACGAGTATATTTTTTGAAAATACAGCAACAGGAGGAAATCCAACATATTCTGAATGGCATTTTTATGGTGGAACACCTGATTTTGTTGTCGAAAGTTCACCATCTACTCCAATACTTTATTCAACTCCCGGAATTTACAAAGTTTCTCTAACAACTTCAAATAATTGTGGTTCGACTTCTATCACAAAAGATAAATATATTTATGTTTTTAGTGGTTCTGTTGGTGCTTATTGCGATACAATTTCTTCAAGATTATCCGGAGAACAATATAATCCACTTACAAATCCACACCCAGGGAATCAAAATAGACCTCAATATGGTTATATTATTGGACATAGTTCTGATAATTACAGATATTTTGCAAATTATTTTGACGTTTGGACTTTCAACAAAATAGAATCAATTATTATTCCGCTTCACCAAGTAAACCAAACAACGTTTAATGGAAATGCGTATGTAAATTTCTGTATATGGGCTCCGGATGGAGATAAACCAAGTGCAGAGCCTTTAGCTAGCAAAAAAGTTTTTTTCAGAGATTTGTTTTCCGGTCAAAATAATATTATTCAATTTGATACTCCTATTAGTATTGACGGACCTTTCTATGCCGGCTTTAAAATTAATTATGTTGATGTAAATCCAAGTGATAATATAAGTGATGATTTGTTGGCAGCTTATTTGATAAATAGAGGTTCTTCCCCTTTAAATAATAAATTGTTCTTTAAGAAAAATGACGCTAGTGCTTGGGAAACAACTAATGAACTTTTTGGTTATAGCGCTGCTATGATGATAAAAACAGGTTCATGTCTGGTAGAACTTGAAGATATTAACATTGGTGATAACGTTAAAATTTTCCCAAATCCTACAAATTCTCAAATTACAATTCAATTAGGTGAAGAAAATTTACACGATATTTATATTCAGTTAATGGATATTACAGGAAAATTGCAAACGTCAAAATTAAATAATTCCGGTAATTCCGAATATAACATGGACTTGTCTAATCTTCCTTCCGGAGTTTATATGTTGAATATAAAAACTGACAAATTTAGTGTTAATAAAAAAATTATTTTAACAAAATAATAAATAAAATATAAAATAATAAAACCTTTGATTTTTTAAGTCAAAGGTTTTATTATAATTATTAAAAATCAATATGAAATTTAATAGAATTTTATTAAAATTAAGCGGAGAATCTCTTGCAGGAGATAAAAAACAAGGTTTAGATGAAAATCGTTTATTAATATATGCCGAACAAATAAAAGCTATTTGGGAAAAGAAAATTCAAATAGGCATTGTGATTGGTGGTGGAAATATTTTTAGAGGTGCTTTGGGAGAAACAAAGGGCTTTGACAGAGTTAAAGGAGACCAAATGGGAATGCTTGCTACTACTATCAACGCATTAGCTCTTCAAAACGCATTAGAATCTTTAAAAGTTAAAACAAAAGTTTTCACAGCTTTTAAAATTGAATCAATTGGAGAAAGATTTACTAAATCAATAGTAGTTGATTCTTTAAATGAAAATTTTATATGTATTTTGTCAGGAGGCACAGGAAATCCTTATTTTTCCACAGATACCGGTGCTGCTTTGAGAGCCATAGAAATTGAAGCCGATGCTATCTTGAAAGGTACTCGTGTTGACGGCGTTTATGATGTCGACCCGGAAAAATTCCCAAATGCAATAAAATTTGAAAAATTAACCTTTGACCAAGTTTATGATAAACAGTTGAAAATAATGGACTTGACCGCTTTTACTCTCTGTCGAGATAATAATATGCCAATTATTGTTTTTGATATGGATACAATAGGAAATTTGGAAAAATTAATAACAAATAATAACATTGGTACAATAATAGAAAAATTTTAAAGTTATAAATATAAAATAATGGAAGATATAGAACTTGTTTTAGAAGCAGCAGTTGAAGGCTATGAATCGGCACTTTTGCATTTAGAAAGCGAATTGTCAAAAGTAAGAGCCGGAAAAGCAACCCCTGCCCTGCTTGATAGTGTGAGAGTTGAATGTTATGGAGTATTTTCTCCAATTTCACAAATAGCTAATATTACAACTCCAGACGCAAAAACTATTTTCATTCAGCCTTGGGATAAATCAACTCTTTCTTCGATTGAAAAAGCAATTATGGTTGCAAATTTAGGATTTAATCCCACAAATAATGGAGAAGTAATCAGAGTTATTGTCCCACCATTAACGGAAGAACGCAGGAAACAATTAGCCAAACAAGTGAATGCGTTGGGTGAAGATGCAAAAGTGGTTGTAAGAAAAGAAAGACGTGATGCTTTTGATGAACTGAAAAAACTTCAAAAAAATGGATTTTCAGAAGATTTAACAAAAGATGCCGAACAAAAAGTCCATAAGAAACACGATGATTTCATCGCAAAAATTGACGCGATTGTTTCAACAAAAGAAAAGGAAATTTTGACGATATGAATTATATGTATTAGTTTAATGGTTTTTTAAACACAAATAATTTAACTTCATTTTTAAACAATTTATTAATAATATTATAAATTATTGATAAAAAATGTTATATTTGTATTTTTATCAAAATGAATTTATCTGATTTTTCAATAAAAAATAAGAACTTAATTTATTTTTCAGTAATAGTACTGGTTATTGGAGGAATAATTTCTTTTTTCAAAATGGGTAAGAGAGAAGACCCTGAAATTGTTGTTAGACTTGCACAAATTGCTACAATTTATCCCGGAGCATCTGCTAATGAAATAGATTTACAAGTAACAACTCCTTTGGAAAATGCTATCTTGTCAATGCAGTCGGTAGGTAGTATTGAATCTAAATCATGTAATGACCTGTCAATCATTCAAGTACAATTAAATATTACACTTCCGCAAGATGAAATTCAGCAACAATGGGATATGCTAAGAAGAAAAGTTAACGATGCAAAATCTTCTCTTCCTGCCGGAGTTAGAGACCCTATTGTTTTTGATGATTTTGGAGATGTTTATGGTTTATTTTATGCCATTACAAATGATGGCTATTCTTATAATGAATTTAATAATTATGTAAAAAATATTAAAAACGAACTTTTAGCTCTTGACGGAGTTGGAAAAGTTATTGTTTATGGAGAACAAAAACCTTGTGTTTTTATTGATATAAAACAAGACAAGCTAATGAATTTCGGCGTTCATTTTTATGAATTTTTATTAACAATAAGAGGGCAAAATCAAATGGTTTATCCCGGATATTTTGAAAGTGGAGATGAAAGAATAAGATTAGAAGTTTCTGATAATTACAATTCTGTTGAAGATATTGGAAATATTATTATTAAAGGACATGAACAAGAAAAAATAAAACTAAAAGACATTGCAGATATTCATGAAGATTTGGCAAACCCTGTAAGAAATAAGTTTAAATATGACGATCAAGAAGCTGTTGGATTAGGAATTTCAATTAATAATAATCAAGATATTACCCGGATAGGAGCAAGCGTTGAAAAATGTGTTAAAAAAATCGAGACAGATGGAAGCATTCCGATAGGAATAGATTTTCATAAAGTTTTTTTTCAATCTGATAAAGTTAATGATGCAATTTATACTTTTTTAATAAATTTACTTGAATCAATAATAATTGTTGTTGTTCTGTTGATGTTTTCAATGGGCTTTAAAAGCGGTTATATTTTGGGAATAAACCTTTTTATAATTGTTTTGGGTTCGTTTTTGGTTTTATATTATTTGAACGGGACATTACAGCGGGTTTCTCTTGGGGCATTAATTTTAGCAATGGGAATGTTGGTTGATAATGCAATTGTAATAATTGATGGAATTTTAAACGATGCAAAACGAGGGCTTCCGGAAAACGAAATTCTTACAAATACAGCTAAGAAAACAGCTATGCCACTATTAGGAGCAACTTTAATAGCAATTTTGGCATTCTTCCCAATTTATCTTTCTCCTGATATGGCAGGAATTTACGTTAGAGATTTATTTATCGTTTTAACTGTTTCTTTGTTGATTAGCTGGATTTTAGCTCTTACATTAGTCCCTTTGCAATCAAAAAGGTTATTGAAAAAAATAAAAAATAATCAAACAAGAATTTCTGATACAGAATTATTTAATACAAAATTTTACATAAAATATCGGAAAATATTAAATTTCTTCCTTTCACATAAATTACTAACGATTTTTGGAGCAGTAATACTTCTGGTTTTATCGGTTTTTGGTTATAAATTTATTAATAAAGGATTTTTCCCTGATTTTGATTACGACCAAGCATATATCGAATACAGAATGCCTGAAAACACGAATCCTAAAAAAGTATTGAGCGATTTAAAAGAAATTGAACAATATTTGCTATCAAAAGAAATTATTAAGCATGTGGCAACAAGTTATGGAGGAACGCCTTTTCGCTATAATTTAGTTCGTTCTTTTAATGAGCCTTCTTTATCTATTGGAGAATTAATCGTTGATTTTACCTCATCCAAAGAATTAGAAAAAAACCTTCCACTGTTGCAAAAAGAATTATCGGAAAAATACCCGCAGGCTTATGTAAGATTAAAAAAATATAATTTAATGTATCGCCCATTTCCTATTGAAATAATGTTTACAGGTTCTGATGCCACAATTTTACAAAATCTTGCAAATCAAGCAGAAGAGATTGTTAGAAATGAAAATACATTAATGTTGGTTCGCAACGATTGGGGTGATAAAACTCCGGTTTTAAAAGTAAATTATGACCAGTCAATGTCTCGTGATGCAGGTGTTTCAAGATCAGATATTGCTATGTCATTACTTGCTGCAACAGACGGTATCCCAATAGGTTCGTTTTACAATGGTAAAAATTCGGAAGATATTTATCTTAGAAATGTAAATTCTCAAAATCAGCCGATAGAAAATATTGAAAATATGTCGGTTATAACTTCATTGCCAAATTTATCAGCAATAAATAAAGAATCTATTATGGGAGTTTTTCTTGGGAATAAATCAATTTCTGCAATAATTTCAGATGCAATAAAACCTAACATGATTAGTGAAGTCAGTGAAGGAATTTCTTTAGATTGGGAAAACTTAGTAGTAAGACGATATAACGGACAGCGAAGTATTAAAGTTCAATGTAATAATAAATGGGGAACTACTACGGCAGAAGCAAGAGATAATATTTTAGAAAAAATTAAACAGATACAACTTCCGAGTGGATATAAATTAATTTGGCAGGGAGAAGCCCAAGCTAGTGCAGATTCTACAAAATATTTGTTTGCAAATATCCCTTTAGCCATTATTTTAATGTTTCTTATTTTATTATTACTTTTTAAAGATTTCAAAAAACCGTTAATAATATTTTTATGTATTCCATTAGCTGTTATTGGAATAGTTGCAGGATTTTTAATTAGTGGAAAAGATTTTGGTTTTGTGGCTATGGTTGGAGCCTTAGGCTTAATTGGGATGATGATAAAAAATGGCGTTGTTCTAATTGATGAAGTTACAAATTTAATTTCGGAAGGAAAAGACCCAAAAGAAGCACTTTTGTCAGCTTCCTCATCTCGATTACGACCGGTAATTTTAGCATCCGGAACTACTATAATCGGAATGATACCGCTTTTAGGTGATGTTTTATTTGGCGCTTTAGCCGTTACAATTATGGGTGGTTTATTTGTCGGAACTGTTGTTACTTTAATAATTATTCCTGTTTATTATGCTTTTTTTTATAAAATTAAATAAATTATGAAAAAGTTTTTT
>JAITXI010000213.1 GCA_031284905.1 Bacteroidales bacterium | reverse complement strand
GGCAAGGCGAAGAAGGTTATGTTTCCGTTGAAGAATGCGGAACTTACGGCAAAGAAACAGGTTTTGTACCGAATGTGACTAAAATAGAAAAATTAAACAGGGAAATTTGGGAAGAATAATTGAAATCTTCATAATCATAAATTATTAAGAATTTCTTTGTCTTTTTTTGTAAGTTTTGCTACAATTAATTCATAAGAGTGGTCTATAAGTTTTCTTATTAAATTTTCCGGCAAACCTTCGTTGGTATTCAAATAATTCCAATGCGTTTTATTAAAATGAAATGCTCCTGTAATAGCCGAATAATTTTCTCTTAATTCAATTGCATATTCCGGATCACATTTTAATATGATATTACAAGGTTTTTCCAAACAAATTACTGCAAACATTTTATTCATAACTTTGAAAACTAAAGTATATTCATCAAAAGGAAAACATTCGGTAACTCCTTTTTTTGCAACACAATACTCTCGTAATTGTTCAATATCCATAAATATTACTTTTTTTTACAAATATAGTTTTTTATTTGATATTTTATATTTAAAAATCGTAATTTTGTAAAAAAAATAATAAAATGCAGATAATCGAAACTGTAGATAATTTAAAAATACTTCTTAATAAATTCAAAAACAATACGATAGGCTTTGTTCCTACAATGGGCGCATTGCACGCAGGACATGCTTCTTTGATAAAAAAATCAAAAATGGAAAATGATATTACGATAGTATCGGTTTTTGTAAATAAACGTCAATTTAATGACCAAAATGATTACGTAAATTATCCTAGAACAATAGAAAATGATATAGAATTATTAAATTCTTTGAGTTGTAATATTTTGTTTTTTCCTGAGAATAATGATATTTATAAAAATTATGAAGGTTGTAAAATTGATTTTCAAGGATTAGATAAAATTTATGAAGGGGAATTTCGTCCCGGACATTTTCAAGGAGTTGTAGATATTGTTTATCGTTTTTTTCAAATCATAAATCCGACAAACGCCTATTTTGGAGCAAAAGACTTTCAACAGCTTGCAATAATCAAATTAATGACCAAACAAATGAATTTGAAAACCAATATTATTGCCTGCGAAATTTTACGAGAAAAATCAGGATTAGCAATGAGTTCAAGAAACAAACGACTTCAAAAAGACGAACTTGAACAAGCTCCTAATATTTATAAAATTATTACTCAATTTTCTAAAAATATCAATAAATCCGATAAACCTTCAATAATTATTAATGATATAACAAAAGCTATTGATAAGAATAGTTTACTTAAAACAGAATATATTGTTTTTTGTGATGAAAATTCTTTAAAAACTATAGATAGTTTTAAAGAAAGCAAAAATATCAGGCTTTGTATAGCAGTTTGGTGTGGAGAAATCAGATTGATTGATAACTTGAGACTATGAAATGACATAATATAAAAAATAATAAAAAAATAAAAGCGTAGAGATATGCAGATTTTAAAAAATTTTGAAAAAGCGTTTTAGCTGTTCTGGTCACGCCAAATACCACGGGAAGCGGATATTTTAAATATCTCGCTTTTTTGCGGTGAATATGCTTTTGCCTATCAAAAAGACGGCACAAAAGATTAGTATGTAAATATGAACGGAAGGAAGACGGTGCATTTGATTTCGCCAAAGTTGTCTATGATGATACATTAAAAAACTGGCGATATGATTATATGCTTGCCGGCAAAATGTTTGAAAAATAATTATTATGAATACAGCAGAATTATATATCCTAATTTTACCATTTATTTTATTGTTAAGGCATACAATATGATTAAATTGGTTTATTGTGTGTGTATATATACACTACATAATTTGCAAAGCCAGATATTAGTGAATCCCCTAACGATGATTTCTTTTTATGGTTTTTGTTTTTATGCTTTAACGGACAATTTTTGAACAAATTGTTCTTTTATTACGATATTTCTTTGTTGAAATATTTATGTAATGCGTTCAACTTTATATTATACCATTTTTTAATTTTAAGATTTCTTTTATTTGATTATCATTAAGTTGTGAGTATTCAGAATTTGCTAATAAGAGATTGAAATTTATTTTTGCGGTAAATTCAAGCACTTCCATTCTGTCGAAGGCTTCTGTGAGGGTTTTTCCTAATGTTATTGCTCCATGGTTTCGCATTATTCCGATATTTTTTGTTTGTAATTCTTTACAACATAAATCAGCTAGTTCTTCTGTTCCCATTAAAGCATAATTAATTTCCGCAATTTCTCCTAAAATGTATGCTGCTTCTCCTGTGATTGCGGTATTTATTTTTTGTTTCAATATTGAAAATGTGCTTGTATAAATAGGGTGGGAGTGAATTATGGCGGAAATATCGGCTCTGTTTTTGTAAATTTTAAGGTGCATAGAACTTTCCATGCTTGGTTTTAAATCGGGAGTAAGATTCTTGTAATTTTGGTCAAAAATTATTATTTGTTCTGCTTTTATACAAGATTTGTCGGTCTGACTTGCAGTTAAAAAAATAAATCCGTCAGAATTTCTGAAACTTATATTTCCTCCGCTAATGGTTGTCAAGCCTTGTTTGTAAATTCGTCTCATTGTTTCTGCAACGAATTCTCTTTCTTTTCCTTCATCTTGTTTTTTTTCAACTTTTTTATAACCGTTTTTCATTAAATCTAAAACCGGCTTTAAAAGATTTTTGCTATCCATATTTTTTAAAAAAATAATATGCTTTGTTTTATCGCCTCCATATTTTTTCTCAATTGCAGACGCAAAATCTGTAAAAGTAACTTTATTTTTGTAATCGTAAAGCACCGAAAATTCAGGCAAGATTTCCAGATACCATTTTTCCATTATTTTTTTTTCAATTTTTTTCATTGTATTTTCAATTTTTAAATAAATTTTTTATAGATGTTTCATTTGTTGAAATTATTCCTTTTTCGGTAATAAAACCGGTAATTAAATTTGCAGGCGTAACATCAAAAGCAGGATTTATGGCTTTTGAGCCTGGATTTGCGATAAGAAATTCGGAAAATTTGTTGAAATTATTTTTTCCGGAGAAATATAAAACTTCGTTTTGGTCTCTTTCTTCAATAATAATTTCGTTTCCGTTTTTTGTGGATAAGTCGAAAGTTGTTGAAGGTGCTGCAATATAAAAAGGAATATTATAAAATTTTGCGGCAATTGCTTTTTCCAGTGTTCCGATTTTATTGGCAGTGTCGCCATTTGCAGCAATTCGGTCGGCTCCCGTAATTATTATGTCAATTTTTTTATGCGACATATAATGTGCTCCGGCGTTATCGGGAATTATTGAATGAGGAACTCCTTGTTGAAATAATTCCCATGCAGTTAAACGCGAACCTTGACAACGCGGACGAGTTTCATCGACATAAACAAATATTTTCTTTCCACTTTCAAAAGCTGCATAAATAGGAGCGAGGGCACTTCCATAATCAACTAAAGCCAACCAGCCGGCATTACAATGTGTTTCAATTGCAAAACCATCTTTGATTATTTCATTTCCGAATTTCCCGATTAATTTTGATTGTTCTACGCATTCATCGGCTATTGCTAATGCTTCTTTTATGGCAAATTCTTTAGATATTTTTGCAGCTTCGAGAACTCTTTGTGTGGCATAAAATAAATTTACGGCAGTAGGTCGTGTTGAATCGATTTTCTGTTTTGATAAAATTAATTCGGAATATAATTTTTCAGGATTTTTATTTTCTAAAATAGTTTGTAACATGGCATATCCACCGGCTGCACCTATTGAACCGGCTCCACGAGTTATCATTGTTTTTATCGCTTCGCAAGTTTCATTAATATTGCTGCAATAATGAATTTTAAATTCAAAAGGTAATAAATTTTGATTTATCATACAAACAGTTGAATTTTCTATCCATAAAGCTCTATAATGTTTTCCGTTTACTTTCATTTTGTTTGATTAGTATTTAAAAAATATTAATGACCATATTTCCAATTAAAAGAAATTCCTATATCAATTATTTCACATTCAATATTTTGATTTTCAGGTAGCTCTGTTATTTGGTAAGAATTGTCAACAATTTTAGCGTAGTAATCACCTTTTTTAAACATATTTTTTTCTTTACAGAAATCATCATTGTTTAAAATAAATTTTTGTCCGATAAGGTTTATTAAACTTTTATTTTTTTGATAGAAATTTTCTTCAAAGAAAAACAATTGATTTTGACCAATATAATCAAGATATACATTGATAAAATCTCCGACATTTAATTCGGTTTCTTCGGGTATTTGTTTTTTGTCAATAGTTCCTATAATATGTCCTGCCTCCCAATCAAAATTTAGACCTATATCAACAATAAGATTAATTTCAGAAGATTTAACAACAATTCCTTTATACAATACGTCTTTGATGATTTCTTTTTCCGAAAGAATATGTTTTTTTGCATTAACGGATATTAATAACAGATTATCTATTCTTTCAATATTAGATATTTTACATAAAAAAAGTTTGTTTTTTAGAGTAGGGAAAATTGTTTTCCAATATTCGGTGTTATATTGCCACGGCATTAACTTAAACGGAAGAAAAGCATGCAAATCAAATACTTTAACGATAAATCCAAAATTTTTTAATTCGCATATTTCGCAAACAATAGTTTTTTGTTGAGAAAAATATTCTTCTATTTTATCTGCGTTTCTCACTATTTATGATTTATTTTTTTGAAAAAATCGGTAAATTTTTTGTAAGAATTAATAATTATTTCGTTTATATCAGGAGAAATTTTGAAAAAATAAATAGGAATGCAGAACGTAATACAAATTATTGCAGAACGAATAATAGTGTCAAGCCAAAAATTTGAAATTTGAGGAATTAACAATATGATTGAATAAGAAATTATACCAAATAATATAATTAAGAAGAATTTATAATTATATGCTTGAAATTTATATTTTGATTTAATGAAAAATAATCGTATAAAAAAATAAATAGAGAATGAAATAAATAATGCGATTGCTGCTCCTGTAATTCCGTAAATAGGTAATAGCAATATATTAAATCCCCAGATTGAAAGAATAATGAAAAGCATAATTATTGAAAATTGACGATAATATTTTCCTAAGTTAATAAGTTCTCCGCTTGTTCCTGCAATCATTTGAACAAAATGTGCCAAAGAAACAAATAAAATTACATATTTTCCTTTTGCATAAGCAGGTCCTAGTATTTGTAGAATATTATCAACATTTCCCCAAATTAATAGGAAAAATAACATACCCAAAACGGTTAAAGTTATCACACTTTTTTTATAAATTTCTTCAACTTTTGCTAAATTATTTTCTTTGAATGATTGGGATATTATTGAACCTGAAATTTTTGTAAAAGAACGACTCGTAACCATTATCATAGAACCAAAATAAAAAGCTCTCGAATAAATGCCTACGTCATCTAAACCATTGAGACAATATTTATTTATTAAAATTTTATCAATTGCGAAAATTGCTGTTCCTGAAAAACCTGCTATTAATCCCCAAAAAGCAACACTGAAAACTTCTTTTTTTAAGCCTTTTTTTCTTTTAAATATTTTAAAATCAGGTTTAAGTGAAAAATCTCCTTTATAAATAATTAATACACAAGTAAAAATTAATGGAATTGCAAAAACTAATGTGTAATAATATACAAACCCTTGAAAATCAAGAATTTTAAAATAGAATAATATTATTCCAACGAGATTAAAACATCGTAATAAAAATTCTTTTACAAAAATTCCAAACGAAGCATTGAACAACATTTTATTGTATGTATCAAATATTGAGTAAAATAAAGTTATGAAAATGAAAGGTATTAAAAGATAAACGTATTCTGAAAATAATGGTGATTTATCAATGTTTTCGTCAATTAATTTTTGTTTGTAAATGAAATAATATGTCAAACATAGGATGAAACCGATTGTTGTAACTATTAATAATAGGAAAATGAATCCGTTATGATTTTTAGATTTGTCTCTAAATTTTGGAAATAATTTTGCTGTAACATTTGAGAAGCCGAGAGTCCCAAATTGTGCTATTAAGGCTGATGTGGAAACTAAAATATCGGTCAATCCTATCTCGGAAGTTGTGAATAATTTCGGCATCAAAATTACAGTATTCAAAAAACCAATCAATACTCCAATGTAAGAATATACGCTTCCTTTAAATGTTTGTCTTTGAATAATATCTTTCATTGTCGCAATGCTGTAATTAAATTATTTAAAGATTTTAATGTCGTTATATCAATGTGAGTTATGAAAATTACGTTTTCAATGGATTTTATTGTTTTTTTTATATTTTCAATTTCTGATAGTTCTGTTATTCCATTAATAATGAAATAAAAATTAATTCCTTTTTGAATTTTTATTAATAATGATTTATCACCTGAATTTGGAATTAATTTGTAAATAATTCCTGAATTATTATATTCAAAAATTGAAAAATATTCCTCTGATTTTGTTCTTTCATTTAATATTGAAAAATCATTTTTCTTTGTTAATCTGATATTTAAACTTGAATTAAGTTGCCATAAAAACCTTGCAATGGTATTATTTGAAGTAATACCAAAAATCGAAATGTCGTTGGATATTTTTATAGTTGTATTTTTTGTAGTCATTTTATTGTGAACAAACGAAATAAAAATCTGTTTCGTATTTTTGAACGTCTTCTTTTTTTATCTCAACTAAAAATATATTTTCAAGAATATAAGCTTTATAGCCGATTCCCGACAATAAATTTATTACATCAATTCGATTTTTGCTACCACTTAATTCGCTTTGTATTAAAGGTTTGTACTTTTTTAATACTTGAAGCATATTTGAAAACACAACACTTTCATATCCTTCAATATCTACTTTTATGAAGTCAATTTTTCCTAAATTGCCAAAAAGTTCGTCCGGAATTTTCATTTCGGCATTAAAAACTTTTTCGTAAGAATTTTGATTTTCATGAACAATCTTTGTCATTCCATGATGAATAATTCCGTCAATTTTTGGCATTCCCATTTCTACAGTTGTATTCTCTGCTCCTAAAGCATAAGGAAAAACTTGAAAATTTTTTCCCCTAACATTTTTCTTTAATATTTTTACGTGCAAACTTATCGGTTCAACGGCATAAACTTTTCCTTTTTCGCCACAATATTTTGTTAGAAAATATGAATAATAACCTAGATTTGCCCCTATGTCGATACAAACAAATCCGTCTTTAATTATTTTTTTTAAATAATGTAATTCCGCATGTTTCGATTTTCCAAAACCTGATTTTATGTATCTTATAAATGTAAAACTGACTAATTTAAGATACTTTTCTAATCCTAATATTTTGTATAATATTCTTCTTATTGTTTTCATTATTTTGATAATGTGTGTTGATAAAATTTTAAGAAATCTTGATATTCTCTCTCAAATGTTTGTTTTTTATGATGTTCGGGTTGGTTTAATATATATTTGCAAACTCTATCAATATCCCCTTTTGAAATGGAAAATGCAGAACAAGAATTTTGCCATGAAAAATGACCTATACATAATTTATTTGTATTGATGAAAATTTCTGAAGCCTCGGCAACTATTTCGGCTAATTCTTTTTCACTCATGTTTTGGCTACGTGAAATTAAAAAATGAACATGTTCCGGATTTGCATAAATTGCATACATTTTACCGGTATGATTATTTACTATACCGGTAATATATTTCTCGATTCGATTACGATTATTTTCTGTAATACAAGGGAATCTATGTTTGGTTGTAAATACAAAATGCGTGTAAAGATTGTTATATTGAACTTCCATAATGTGTTATTGTTAATATTTGGGTGTTAAAATAAGGGAATAAGGGAAAATTGAGTTGTATTTATTTTGTACTAAGGGAATTTTTGTGGAATAAGGGGAATTTGAGTAATTAAGTATAATAAATATCGTCTTTTGAAAATAAGGAAAATTATTTGCAATATTATTGAATGTGTTTTTCATATTTAATTATTTATAATTTCTATATTTTAAATCATTGATGATTTTTAAATTTACGCCCTTATTTTTTTAGCTCCCTTAGTATCAATTTAGAAACATACAATCTCCTTATTCCCTTATTGCCAATTTTCTTTTTGTATTAATCATTTTTTACTTCGATTTCGCTCACTAACCACGCTCAATGTCAAGACATTTTTCACTTTCCATTCTCATCAATTTCCTCATATTCAGTATATTCTATATCTTCTTTATTTATATATTCGTTTGTGTCGTTGTATTGGATATTGTTTTCCTCCGGTTTTTCATTTTGCTTTTCATCAATTCCGAAATTTCTGCGGAGAAATCTTTTCACTAAATATGGTAATAAATATTTGAAAAATAAATAACCTAAACACCATATTATTAAAATTACTACCAGAAAATATAAAAAGAAATTGTTCATATTTTTGATTTTAAATAATGAATAAGATTAAAAATGTTGATAAAAATCCAATGATAAAAGAAATAAAAATTTGTTTTGGACTATGAATGTCTAAAAATAATTGAAGACTTGAAATTATGCCGATTAACAATATAGAAATGAGGAATAAAGTTATCATGTTGATATCTTGGAAAAAAATCATATAAACAAAAAAACTTAACAATGACGAGAAAGTAAGGATATGTAAACTTATTTCTTTGAAAAATGTAATGATAAAATAGAAAATAAAAATTAACAAAATAGAAAGAATAAATTCGATTAATAGTGGAATCAGATGAATTTTAATTGACATAATAAGAACGAAAATAGTCGTTAGAATTGTAACTATGCAGAAAATATTTCTTAATTTTGGGGTAGAAATTTTTAATCTAAAAAAGGGCAAACTCCATTTTATGGTATAATATAATATATTTGGAAGTAAGAAAGAAAGTATGAAATACAAAAAGATTAGATAATTTTTCAGCGGAAGGTTATTAGTTGCAAAGAAATGTTCGGAACTGAAAAAAGCAGCTATAGCTATAGAAATAACTATTAAAGGATTAAAAATTCCCAAGAATAATTTAGAAGAAGCAGAAATAAATTTATCAAGTTTCATTTTAATTCTTTTCTAAGTCTTGCAACAGGGATATCTAATTGTTCGCGGTATTTGGCAATAGTTCTTCTGGCAATATGATAACCTTTTGCATTTATCATTTCGGTTAGTTTATCGTCTGTGAGTGGTTTTTGTTTATTTTCATTTTGCACGGCTTCTTTTAAAATATTTTTTAATTCGCGAGAAGAAACTTCTTCGCCGGAATCTGTTTGCATGGCTTCGCTAAAAAAATATTTTAAGAGATAAGTTCCATAAGGTGTTGAAACGTATTTGCTGTTAGCTACGCGGGAAATAGTTGAGATGTCGAAATCGGTTATTTCTGCAATGTTTTTCAACACCATCGGCTTAATTTTTGATTCTTCGCCGGTTAAGAAAAAATCTTTTTGAATTTCTGCAATTGCATTCATAGTAATTAATAGTGTATTTTGACGTTGATTTATTGCATCAATAAACCATTTTGCAGAATCGATTTTTTGTTTGATAAAAGTAATAGCTTCTTTGGAAGATTGTGATTTACCTTTTGAATTTAAATCGTTTATCATTCCGGAGAAATTTTTGTTAATTCTTAAATCAGGAGTATTTTTCTCATTTAAAGAAATAAATAATTTGTCATCAATTATTTCAATAATAAAATCGGGAATTATAGAATAATGATTAATTGAAATTTGGTCGGAATAGGAATTTCCGGGTTTTGGGTTTAATTTCAAAATTATGTCAATTGCAGATTTTAGTTGTTTTTCGTCAATGTTTAGTTTTGAGATTATTTTATCGTAATGTTTTTTAGAAAATTCTTCAAAAAAGTAATAAATGATTTTTTTTGCGAGTTCAATAGCGTCGGGAATTTCATTATAGTCGTTAAAGAAATCGTTTTCTTCTGCTTCGATGAGGTCGTTTATTTTTTTATCTATTTGAATTTGAAGACATTCTTGAAGAGTTCTTGCCCCAATACCTGTCGGCTCTAGATCTTGAATTATTTTGAGAGCATTTTCAATTTCTTCTTCTGAAATTTCGATGTTTTGAGAGAATGCAATATCATTAATTATGTTTTCCAAATTTCGTCGAATATAGCCATCTTCTTCTATATTACCTATTAAATATATAGCGATAAATTTTTCTTTTTCTGTAATATCTTTAAAAGAAAGTTGTTCTGCCAAAGATTCTTGAAAAGTTATTGAGTCGGAATAAGGAATTTCTTTAAAAGTATCATCTTTTGACAGGTTGTTTATTTGAAGTTTGTATTGAGGAATTTCGTCATCATCATTATAGAAATCTTCATCAAAAATTTCATCATCGTTTTCATTATTTGTTTCGTTTGTATCTTGATTGTCGTCTTCGTTTTCTTCGTGTAAAGCGTCATCTTCAGAATTTTCGTCTTCCAGAGCAGGATTTTCTTCTAATTCTTTTTTTATTCGTTGTTCTAATTCTAAAATAGGAAGTTCTAACAATCTTATTGTTTGGATTTGTTGTGGAGTGAGTTTTTGTTCTAATTTTTGATATAAATCCTGCTTTAACATAATGTTGTTATTTTTTTATAACAAAAGTATAAAATATTTATTATATTTTAATACAAATTTTTTTTAATTTATGAAAATATTATTAAGAATAGGGGGGGCGAAAGAGAGCCAAGAACTGAGAGCCAAGACATAGGAGCGGGTAAATTGGCAAACAGTAGATTATTTGAAATTAGTAAATTATCAATTTTTTGATTATTCCTTCAATATTTACAAAGTAAACACCTGACGGCAGAGAACGAACTGAAATATATGAATTGTCAACAACATTTGTCTTTATAAACTCTTTACCGGTTATATCTGACAATATTAATTCTGTATTGTTTCTACTATTAATATTCATTATGCCTTTTATTACAAATCCGTCTTTTGTCGGATTAGGAAATATATTTATCATATCAGAACTGATTTCAGCTATACCATTCTCAGCTTGAGAAAAATTTGCTATGGCTGTAATATCTTGATTTACCGTCATTTCTATATTATTATTATTTAAAATAATTCCATTTATATTCCAATTGTTAAATTTATATCCTGCATTTGGAATAGCTGTTAATGTAACCGATTCATCTTCTAAATGAAAACCTGTCCCGGTAACTACACCAAAAGATTCGTCATTAGGGCTAGCTGATACTTCATAAACCATATAATCTTGCTGGGATAATATTTCTTGATTTAAAAATTGCACTCTGTTTTGCCACCAATTAATCATACGATCTATTTGATTTTCAAAATTATATGGATATTCCCATCTTTTTATATTTAGTAACTGAGAAGCAAGTAAAGTTTCTGCAATACTGTCTATAAAATTTGACATATCTGCAATTACCTGATATTTTTCGATCCATCTTTCTTTGTATTTTTGATTGAATAAATTATCATCATAAAATCTATTAAAAAAAGGATGTTTTTCGGAATTTCCGGTTGAAGATACAAAATAATAAAATACTCCACCATCATAAGAAAAAGCCCAGTCAAAATCCCATAAAGGACCCATACTTATTTTTGATTTTTTTTCACTGTCTTTATACATATATGTGCTTTTAGGATGTCCTAATTCGTTATTTTTTACTATCTCGTTTATCATTAAAAAACCTACAAATGTATTTATATCTATTTGATTGCGATAACCGCTATTAGGAAAAGTTTCTGCCATTAAAGCTTCTTCAAGCTCATTTATGGTTTGTGCAATAAAGTCATAATCTGAGGGGTTTGTAAGATTTTCCGGTGATTTTATCATTACAGGTAAATTATATAAATTTGTACGAAATTTCGGGTCTTCATCATAATACGCATCCAATTCAACAAAAAATCCACCATTTTCATCAATATTAACACGTCCTTTTCCAACCTGATTTTGCTCTGTTAAAACGTAACTACCTTGGAATTCACCATTCAAAACCAATTCAACATGAACATAATTGTGTGAAAATGGCAATTCAAAACGCTGTCCAAGTTCAAAAGCTACAGTATTCATAATTAAAGTTGGATCTAAATCATTTGCTAATAGCACCCAACTTTTAGCTTTTTCTAATCCGAAAAGTTCGGTTTTTTTGTCGAATTTTATTCTGTATGGTTTTTTAGGCTGTTCCCACGTGCCATTTCCTCTTCCGCGTATATTATCCTTATATCCGGTGTTGTCCAAACAATTTTCCGGATTATTAAGGTCAACGATTTTTATATTCATTGTTAAATATTCTTCTTTCGAAACTATCGGTTCATGATTTAAAGTTTCGATATAAAAGACCGGTAGTCCTGTATTAATCAAAGTATTTTCTACAAATATTTCAAAAAATGCAGTATCTTCTGTTTCATTCTCTACAATTGTAACAGGAATAGTTCCGGCTCTAAATGTATTTCCAACGACCACATAATCAGAATTTGTTAATGTTGTACCTGCAAAATTTTGGACAACTAAACCTGTCATATCTAAATCTTCTCCCATTAGATATGTAAGTTTTGTTGGAGACGAAATAATGTTAAGGTTATTTTCTTGTGAGAATAGGTTTATTCCTGGTAAAATAAATAATAGAATAAGAGTTATTGTTTTTTTCATATTTATGATAATTTTTTAAGACAGAATGATTTTTTTGAATTTTTTATATAATAGATAGAAGGAACTGCAAAATTATGCAGCTCACTTCTATTAAAATAAAAAACAACTATTTTTTTAGTGGTGCATTTTTTAATATTTCTACCAATAAATCCCAAAATTTTTGAACTGTTGCTATTTCTAATCTTTCGTCCGGTGAGTGAGGATATTGCAATGTCGGACCAAATGAAATCATTTCCCAATCAGGATAAACAGTGCTAAATAAAGCACATTCCAAACCTGCATGAATTGCACTAACATTAGGCTCTTTCCCAAATAAATTTTTATAAGAAGATTTCATTATTTTTAAGATTTCCGATTTCATATCAGGTTTCCAGCCGGGATAAGCTCCTGAAAATGAAACGTATGCACCAATTAAATCAAAAATTATTCCAATTTTATACATTGTAGCTTCTTTTGCAGAGTCCACCGAACTGCGTGTCAAACAGCAAACTTTCATTAAACCATCTTCAATTGAAATTATTCCAACATTATTTGATGTTTCAACAATTCCGGACATTGAGTAACTCATTCTTTCAACTCCGTGAGGACATGCAAAAATCGCTTTAATAATTTTTTCTGCATAACATTCTTGAATATATCGTTTTGGGGTTTCCGCTTTTTTGGTTTCAACGAACATATCAGGTTCGGTTTCTGCAAATTCTTTTTGGACTGTTTTACAGAATTTTTCAACTTCTTTTTCAAAATTTTTTGCATCTGCATCTGCTAATAATACTGTAGCAAAAGATTCTCGTGGAATAGCATTTCTTAATGTTCCTCCGTTTGCTTTTACCAATTTAATGTCAAAATTATACAAACAATGACTTAAAAATCGGAATAACAATTTGTTAGGATTTGCCCTGCCTATATTAATATCAACTCCGCTATGTCCACCTTTACAGCCGGTAATACTCAAATCGTAAGCAACATATCCTTTTGGAGTTGAAATTTCTTTATAAGTTAATTTTGCTTCAACATCAACACCGCCGGCACAGCCAACACAAATATCGCCTTCTTCTTCGGAATCTAAATTCAAAAGAATTTTTCCCTGTAAAACTCCTGCTTCCAAACCAAAAGCACCTGTCATTCCTGTTTCCTCATCAATTGTAAACAAACATTCTATTGGACCGTGAATCAATGTTTTGTCTTCAAGAATTGCCATTGCTGCAGCAACACCTAATCCATTATCTGCACCTAAAGTTGTTCCTTTTGCTTTTACCCATTCTCCGTCAATATAGGTTTGAATCGGGTCTGTTAAAAAATCGTGTTGCGTGTCATTATTTTTTTGAGGAACCATATCTAAATGTGCTTGTAAAATTATTCCCTCACATTTTTCCATTCCTTTTGTTGCAGGTTTGCGAATAATCACATTTCCAACTTCTTCTACTATTGTTTCTAATCCCAATCCTTCTCCAAATTCTTTCATAAATTTTATTACTTTTTCTTCATGTTTTGATGGACGAGGGATTTGTGTTAGTGAATAAAAATGTTTCCAAACAATTTCCGGTTTTAAATTTGCTATTGTACTCATAATATTTATTAATTTATTTTACATACAAAGATATATTTTTTTTTTGATATTTTTAATATTTTTGTTATATTTGTAAAAAAAAATATTACTATGAAAAAATTATTTTTCATCTCAATACTTATTTCTTTTTTTATTTGCACTTTCGGGCAGAAAGCAAAAGAAATTAAATGGCTCACAATTCAGCAAGCGTTAAAATTGCAAGACAGTATTCCGAAAACTATCATGATTGATATGTTTACCGATTGGTGTGGTTGGTGTAAAAAAATGGATGCTGAAACTTTTCATAATCCTAGTATTGTTGATTATGTAAATGAAAATTTTTATGCCGTAAAATTTGATGCTGAAGGTTTTGATACTGTCGTATATAAAGGTAAAACTTTAATAAATTCCAGAGGAGGAAAACGACAACCGAATGATTTTGCTTTAGAAATGTTAGGCGGACGAATGTCGTATCCTACAATTGTGTATATTGATTTTGAAGGTATGGTTAATCCTGTTCCGGGTTATATGAGTGCTGCTGATATTGAACCAATTTTAATTTATTTTGCAGAAAGAATTAATAAAACGGCTGATTATCAATTATATGTACAAGATTTCAAAAACACTTTTAATCCTGATGAAACGGCAAAAACCAGCGGAGAAATCAATTGGATTTCTATCGAAAATTGTATCGAATTAATGAAGACAAATCCGAAAAAAATCTTTCTGTTTGTAAATTCAGAATATAATAATAGTAGTAAAATTATGCTTGGCTCTGCTTTACGTCATCCAACAATTACCGATTATATAAATAAAAATTTTTATGCTGTAAAATTAGATTTCGATTATCAAGATACAATTAAGTTTGCAGACGGTAATTTTATTAACGAAAAACAACAACTTGGTTATCCTCATCAATTTATTATGGCAGTTCTTCAACCGGAAATTCGATTACCTTCAATTGTTTTTTTTGATGAAGCATTTAGGATTATTACTCCTGTGAAAGGATATTTCCCCGCTACTACAATAGAACGTTATTTAGAATTTTTTAGTGATAATAATTTTAAGACTAATGAGGATTGGGAAAAATTTAATAAAAATTTTAAAAGTAAAATTCAATAAAATTTTAGATTTTTCCATAACTCCCAAAGGGCTAAATGTTTAAAACTGAAATGACATACTCGGACTACGACCCCGAAGTGGGTCGAACAAAATCGAAAATCATAAATCATAATATATGTTATCAAAAGAAGATGTTATTTATTTAAGTAGTTTTGGGGTTTCCGAAAAACAAGTTGATGAACAAATTGAAATTTTGAAAAAAAATGATAGTTTTGTTGAAATAATTCGTCCTGCTACAATTGGCGATGGGATAGTTCAATTAAATGAATTTTATAATAGTTTGGCAAAAGATACAGAATTACCTGACAAAGAAAAAACGACTTTAAAGGTACAAAAATTTGTTCCGGCTTCCGGTGCTGCTACTCGAATGTTCAATAGGTTAATTAAATATGTGAATAATCCAACTGAAGAAAATTTTACAGAAGGCGATTTCTATTCAGTAAAGAACACGATAGATAATATTGAAAAATTTGCTTTTGCAGATAAAATTGATACTAATTCTCTTCCTCTAAAAATTGCCGAACAAATATTATTTTCTTGTCTGAATTATATTGACTGCCCAAAGGGTTTAATTGATTTTCATAAATATAATGATAAACCTGTAACTCCTTTTGAAGAGCATATTAGTCAAGGAAATAAATTATTGGTTAATTGTCCCATTCCTGTACATTTTACTATTTCCGAACAATATCAAACTCGTTTTTCTCAAGTTCTTTTTAATATTAAAAATAAATACAATAGTGATATAACATTTTCGTATCAAAAAAACAATACGAATACAGTAGCTATTGACGAAAACGGAGATTTAGTACGCGACACAGAAGGAAATATTTTGCTTCGTCCGGGCGGGCATGGTTCTTTAATTCAAAATTTAAACGAATTAAATTCGGATTTGGTTTTTATCAGTAATATTGACAATGTAAGAATTAAAAACACTGAAGACACTACCATATTATATAGAAAAATTTTGTGTGGAATATTATTGTATGTTCATTATAATATGAAAGGTTTTCTTTCTCAATTATGCACAAATGATGACATTATTAAACAGAAATTAGAATTGATAAAACATATTAGCAAAGAATTTTCATTAAATTTGAATACTGATGCCGAATATATCGAAATAAAAGAATTGCTTGGAAGACCGATTCGTGTTTGTGGAATGGTAAAAAATACGGGCGAACCGGGAGGAGGCCCGTTTTGGGTAAAAGATAAAAATGGAAATGAAACACTGCAAATTGTAGAAAAATCGCAAATTAATTTAAAAGATTCTCTACAGAAAGCGATTTTTGAAAAATCTACGCACTTTAATCCTGTCGATATTATTTGTAAAATTACAGACTTTGAAGGAAATAAATTGGATTTGAATAAGTTTGTTGATAAAAATACAGCTTTTATTTCCGAAAAAACTTACAATGGAAAAAATATCAGAGTTTTGGAACATCCGGGTTTATGGAATGGGGCAATGGCTGATTGGATTACAATTTTTGTTGAAATTCCAATTGAATGTTTTAATCCGGTAAAAGAACTTAACGACTTGTTGAAAATAGAACATCAACAAAATTAAAAAGATTGCCTCAATATTGAAGCAATCTTTTCTTATTATTGATGAAAAAGAAAGAATGTCGAATGGCTTTAACCATCAACGTAGTTAATTTTAATCTTTTAAATTACTTTTTATTTTTTCAGTCAAATTTATAAATTCTTCTGCGGTAAAAGAAATTCTTTTTCCTGTAAAAGAAATATCTTTTTCATGGATAATCGGAATTAAGTGGATATGAGTATGTGGAACTTCTAAACCAATTACTGTTAATCCGATTCTTTTACATTCAATACTTTTTTCAATAGCCTGTGCTACTTTTTTTGCAAAAATCAAAATCTTTGATAAAGTTTCATCTGAATTATTGAAAATATAATCAACTTCAACTTTTGGAACAATTAAAGTATGACCTTTTTGCAACGGATTAATATCTAAAAAAGCTATAAAATCTTCATTTTCTGTGATTTTATAACAAGGAATTTCACCGTTAATAATTTTTGAAAATATTGTTGCCATTTTATATTGCTATTGATAAAACTTCGTATCTAACTTTACCATTTGGAACGGTAACTTCAACAACATCACCAACTTTTTTCCCTAATAAGGCTTGTGCAATTGGAGTGTTGATTGATATTTTCCTTTCTGCAACATTAGCTTCTGATTCTGAAACTATTGTCCATTCCATCTCTAAATTTTGAGTTAAATTTTTTAATTTTACAATGTTCAGAATTTTTATTGAATCGGTCGAAATTTGCGATTTGTCGATAAGTCTTGCATTTCTTAATGTTTCTTGCAATTTACTTATTCTCATTTCTAACAAACCTTGTGCTTCTTTTGCTGCATCGTATTCTGCATTTTCCGATAAATCGCCTTTATCTCTTGCATCAGCAATTTGTTGAGTTATTAATGGACGTTCTTCTAATACCATTTTTTCCAACTCTTTTTTCAATTTATTTAATCCTTCTTCTGTTAAATATGATATTTCATTCATAACTATTTATTATTTGAAAAAAATTAACAAACCCTTAATCCTTGCCGTTATGCAATACAAAAATTTCCGTTCTTAAACTATAATTTGTTTACTTTAAATAAGAATGAAAAATAATTGTTTTTTCATAACTAACTGAAAATTAAAAATTTGCTTATTATTATATAATTATTATTAATTGGACACAAAATTAACACTTTTTTCAAAATTAAAAAAAAATATTAATTAAATTTTGCAAAAAAATTTGATTTTAATAATCAAAGCAATTGCTTTAATATTTTAATATATAGTATCATAAAGTTTATATTTCTTTAAATTATCTAATTAATACAATTATTTTCCTAAAAATTTTTTCAACATATTTTTCTTATTTATTTCAATATTTGCTGTACCTGAAAGTTCATTTAAAAATTTAATATTATTGTATATTATATTCTCATTATTTATTGAAAAATATGCAATATAAAATAATTGTCCATGCGAAGTCTGAAAACGTTCGTTATTTATTATTTCAGTGTTATAACAAATTGAATCGATTTTTGATTTTATTGGAATAAAATCTTGATTGTCTAACTGTTTAATATTTAGAAAAACAATTTTACCTATTTGAATATCATTAATTTTATTAATTGGAATATATGCTTTACATAAATATTCATTATTTGTTTTATAAATTTCAACGTCAACTGATAAAAATTTATTATACGGAATGAAATATAAACAAGTAACAATGATTATCAAAACTATAAATATTGAAGAAATTCCAATTCTTATAATTATTGGCGGTACTTTTCCAACAATTTCCTGAATTTCTTTACTCCTTAATTCTATATTATTTGACATATATTAAAATTATAAACATTTTTCTTTTTCGTTATCACGTTCGCCAGTTTATTGTCCCAATTCCAACTGGTTTTTCACTAATTCATAATAAATTCCCTTAAGATTTATTAAATCTTCGTGTTTGCCACTTTCAACTATTTTACCTTTTTCAAATACAACTATTTTATCTGCATTTTTTACAGTTGATAATCTATGAGCTATAATAAGAACTGTTCGGTTTTTGAAAAACGAATCTAAATTTGATAAAATTGTTTTTTCGCTTTTAGCATCTAAATTATTTGTAGCTTCATCAAAGAATACAAATTTTGGATTTTTATAAATAGCTCTTGCTATTAATATTCTTTGTTTTTGTCCTTGACTTAAACCATTTCCATCGTCTCCAATTTTTGTGTTGTATTTTAATGGCATACTCATTATGAAATCGTGAATATCAGCCATTTTTGCTGCATACTCCAATTGTTCTAAATCTATTTCATCATGTCCAATAGTGATATTATTAGCAATAGTATCCGAAAAAATTATTCCATCTTGCATAACTGCGCCAACAACGCCTCTCCATTCGGAATTATGATAAGAGGATAAGAAATTGTTTCCAATTTTAATTGAGCCGTCAACTTGTTTGTATAAGCCCAACAATAATTTCATTAAAGTTGTTTTTCCACTTCCGCTAACTCCAACTATTGCCGTAATTTTATTTTTTTCTATTTTTAGGTTAATATTATCCAGAATTTTTGGAGAATAAGGTCCTTCATATTGGAAAGATAAATTTTCTATAAAAATTGTTTTTTCTTCGATATCGGAAATGTTTTTATAAATAATATCTTTTATTTCATCTTCTTTTAAATGGATTTCTGCAAGTCGTTCAAGACTAATTTTTGCATCTTGAAAGCTATTGATAAAAACGACAGCTTGTTCTAATGGGCTTGTTAGTTGTCCGATGATATACTGAATTGACAACATCATACCCAGACTGATATTTCCTTCAATAACAGCAGTGGCAGATGTTACAGAAATAAGAATAAACATAATACTTGAAAAAAATATTCCTCCTGAAAATTGAAATTGTGATAAAGATAGTTGTTTTATGTTTAATTGAAATATTTTAGCTTGTAAATTTTCCCATTCCCAGCGTTTATGTTGTTCTGCATTATTTAATTTTATTTCTTGCATGCTTGAAATAAGTTTATACAAAACATTTTGATTTTCAGAAGATTGTCCAAATCGAAGAATATCTAATTGTTTTCGTTTTTTTAAGAAAAGTGTTGTCCAAATAATATAAATTATTGTAAAAATATAGAATATTAGTAAAATTTTAAGGCTATAAATTCCTAAAACTATTGAAAAGACGGCAACATTAACAAATGAGAATAGAATTGATAAAGTAGAATTTGTAAGGAAATTTTCAATTCGGTAATTGTCATCAATACGTTGTTTTAAATCTCCTATCATTTTTGTTTCAAAAAAAGTAATTGGAAGTTTCATTAATTTTATTAAAAAATCTGAAACTAATGAAATGTTAATTCTGGTACTTATGTGTAATAAAATCCAACTACGTATAATTTCTATAAAGGTAGAACTTAAAATTAAAACGAAATAAGCCAATAAAAGGATATAAATAAATTTTATATCTTGTTGTTTTACACCTACATCTACCAAATTTTGCATTAAAAACGGAAAAACTAATTGCAAAAGTGAGCCTAAAATTAAACCAATAAATAATTGAAACATCAATTTTTTATATGGTAATAAATAAGAAAATAAAAATTTGATTCCTTTTGGAGAAATTTTTTTATCTTCTTGTTTTTTATAAAAATCAGGTAAAGGTGTTAATAACAAACAAATTCCTTTGTTAATGCCATTTTCAACAGAGTTAGCCCAGCCGTTCAAAAAATCATTTTTATTTATTTTGTATTTTCCTCTTTCAGGGTCGGCAACTAATACAATTTTTTTTGTAATTTTATAAACGACTATAAAATGGTTTTGTTTCCAGAAAACGATAAAAGGGTTTGGTTGAGAAGTTAATAATTTGTCGTAACTTGTGTTAACGGCAATAGTTCTGAATCCGATTTTTTCGGCAGTATAGCTTAAGCTTTTTAAAGATACACCTTTTCTTGTGTAATAAGAAAGGTTAATAAGGGTTTCGGTGTTATAACTTTTCCCATAAAATTTTGCAATCATTTTGAGGCAAGCTACTCCGCAGTCCATTGCATCAAATTGTTGGAAAAATGGGAATGATCTCATAATATTATGTATTTAAGATTTCTGATTTTAGTATTGAGATTTGAGACTCTTTCGTCCTTTTCTTGTTTGTCCATTTTTTATAATTTATAATCTTTTGTTCCTCTTTCGCCTGCAAACAAATTGTATCCTAATGATAATTTTATAGTCATATTATTGTTAGATTTATAATAGTCTGTTTTTGAAATCACATCTAAATATTCGTAGTATGATTTTTGATGAAATAAACTTGAAAAAAAATTGGTTAATGCTAACCAGACGGTAAGTTTATTATTGAAAAAATTGGATTGAAAAGCAATGTTTGTATTAAAATATGGATAACCGTAACCGGTAAAAGTAATTTCTTTTGAATTGTAATCTGCCCACAGATACACATTTGGATTTCCGATTTTTTTAGCTTTGAACTTATATTGAATTGTTGCTGAAGCATTTGCTCCAAAACTTTTTTGAATTATTTCATCTTGTGATATTTGGTAAATTTCAGAAATTCTATCAAGAGAATTTGTTTTAAAAGTAGAATGATAAATTTGGGAATCCAGCCATAAATTCCAACGTTCCGACATCTTGTAATAAAGCGATAAATCCGTACCAATTCGATTATTAAAAGCCATATTTTCAGGCATAGTTAAATCAATTGCAGAATTTATTGGAATAGAAATATTTGTAATTCCATTTTTAGTTGCACTATAAAAAATTTCAGTACTAAAATTAATGTTATCTTTATAAAATTTATATGAAAAATAAACTTTATGATAAAGCTCTTGTTTTAATTTAGAATTTCCTGATGTCCAACTTGTTGGGTTAGATTTATCTATATAATCAATATATTTATAAATAGTTATATTGGGGTCGTTAGCTACAAGGCTACTTACAGAATAACTATATCCTAAATTAAAATTATTTTTATCATTTATTAAATATTTGAATCTAATTGAAGGCTCTACGTTATGGTATGTTATTTTACTATTTAAACTCGTATCATTATTATTTTTGTTTGTGGTTAAATGACCCATAATATTTTGAAAATGATAATTAACAGTTGCATCTATAGAAAAGCGATTAAATCTTTTCGCATAACCTAAGCCCGTTGATAAATTTTTTATACTTCCTCCTAAATCTTCCTCAAATTCTGAGTTTATTATATTATATAAAAAATGTTTTTTTAAGTATTTCGGTAAATAAGTATCTGTAAAATATCCATGAAAATTTATTTGAGAAGATTCGGATAAACGATAAATATATTTTAAATCATAAATAAATAATGCAATTTTACCGTTTCCTTTTATTTCATAAGAACTTTCGTTAATATTTAAAGAATTATTATAATATGTTGCTGAAATATTATCAAGAGTTAAGTTGTCTTTAAATAACTTTGCAAATACATGGTAAAAAGAAAATTCTAAATCTTGATTTTTATAATCATCTAAAGAAAATTTAATGTATTCAAAATTTTGAAAAACATTTATATTTGTTTTTTCTTTTTGAGAAATAATATTGTTAAAAGTTGTGTCAATAAAAGTGTTCTGGGATAAATTTGTTTCTCCATGAATAGGTGCAAATCTAACTTGGTCGGCAATAATCATTTGAGCTTTTCCCAAAGGAAATATTATTCCAATAATATCAGAAAAATCTGTATTTCTATATGTAGATGTTGATTCTGTTTCTTTTTCATAAAAAGTTTCATTCATAATAAAATTTCCTGTTGAATTTGATTTGCTATTATTAAAATATGTGCTCATTTGTAAATTGTTAAATAACATAGCTTTACCTAAATTAGAATTAAGATTAATAATATTATATTGAGGAACAAAATCATTATTTATTAAATCATACGTTAAATTAGTGCCTAAATAAGATCCAAATGTTTTTCTTTTTTCTTTTTTCATTTTAATATTAATAATACCTCCTTCACCTGCACCGCCGTAAATAGAAGATTTATCAATAAGTTCTATTTTTTCGATGTTATTTATATCAATAATTCGCAAATCGG
>JAITXI010000208.1 GCA_031284905.1 Bacteroidales bacterium | reverse complement strand
TAAAAAAGGTCTTGGTTCAAAAGGATGGGTGTCCGTAGAATCTATTATAAGTGAAATTTTTAACAAAGCAAAACTATTTTTATCAATCCATAAATTTCCTGAAAAAAATTTATTTTTATTCTTTTTGGGAGAAAAATTTATTAAGAAATAGCTAGCGTTGACTTCCTCTATATTAATATCAAATAATTTGTTCATAGTAATATTATTATAATTTAATATTGATGTTGGGTAATTTTCATTTGAATATAAAATATCAAACATAGAGACCGCTTTAGACGTATTATACGTCAGAAGATAATTACTTTGTTTTTGTAGAGCTGTTCGTCCGTTTTTGAAAGATAAATTTTCTAATTTGATACCATTAAATTCGGCATTATAATAACATTCTAAAAACTCCAAAGGCAAATTATTTGTAGAAGATTCAACAGAATAATAAGTTTTTGATATTTTTTTATTGCTATAAGTTAACATTCTTTTTCTACATTTATTAACAATATTATAAAAGTTAATATTTGCCACAACTTCGACTTCTCCTAATAAATAATTTGCCTTTGATAAAAAAATTATGTTAGTATTGTTTATTTCTTTAGTCGAAATATTCTTTGTTTCATAGCCCAAATACGAAATTTCCAAACTATCTTTTTCTAAAAATAATTTTAATTGTATTTTCCCATCTGTATTTGTCATGCCACCTTTATTTGTGTTTTTTATCGCAACATTACAATATTGGAGCGATTCTTTTGTGTCGGCATCTTTAATAGTAATTATAACATTACTTTGAGAAAATGAAGCATAAATACAGAAAAAGAATAATAACAAAATAATTATTTTTTTCATAAAATAATTATTCAAAAAAACAAATTTTATTTTTAACATTTTTTGATTATCAAATTAATGTGCTTTTAACGAACGACTATGTATGACGACTATTAAACATTTTCTTTGTTTTTTCAACATTAAAAGTTGCATAAGAAACTTCTATAATATTCTCACATGATTTAGGAACTATAAATAATTTTGGAAAATCTTTGTTTAAATGTCCTTGAAATTGAAAAATAGAATTTTCAAACTTGTCGAAACAAAAAAGATATTTATCAACATTAAAAAAAATATTTGAATAGTAATTAATATTATTTCTACATTCTAATACATTTACTGGATTTCCTTGTAAAATAATTATAATTTCGCAACTATCTATTAACAAAGTTTTTAGTTTATTAATTTTATTAACAGTTTCATTAATACAAGCGTTACAACTTAAATTTGATATTAATATAAAAATCCTATTTTTATCATTTTCAAAAATAACTTTTTCATTTTTGATTGAAAACGCTATAAGATTATTATTATATTCTATTTTTGATTGAGAATAAGCGGAAAAATATAAAAAAACAAGATATAACAGAAGTACAAATTTTTTTTGCATAATAAATTATTCAAATGAGTGTTTATATTTAATTATTTGAAATATTGGATTATTATCATAAAAATAATCATTGCTTTGTTTGATGTATTCTTCGGTAGAAATATTCTTTAATAAGGTAGGAGAGCGAAATGTTAAAAGAAATACATTTTTATTTGTAAAAATAATATTACTACAATTAAAAAAAGAAAATTCGTTTTTTTCTAACAGAACATCGCTTAACTTTTTATCTTTTATATGAAATTTTTCTAAGTTCCAATTGTTTTCTTTTAATTTCCAAATATCAAAATAAGTATCATAGCTTAAATTTTCTATCGATTCTCCGTGTCCTCTATTTACTTTTACCAAAAAAACAGAATCTGAAATCCAATAAACTCCTACAATTCGCTCTTTATCATTTTCATATTTACCTATTTCATAAATAATAGAAATAGCTTCTTTCTTTTCTTGAATTTTTGAAATATCATCAATAGTTGGTGAGTTCCATTCATTTTCTTTTGACAGAAGGATAGTATCTAAAATTTCAAAATTATTATTATAAATAATAATTTTATAATTCACAGTGTTAGAAAAAAGAATTTTATTATTATTTACACTAATCCAATGATTTGGTGAAATATGAGAATATAGAATGTAATCAAAAGAAGGGGAGATTTCTGTTAAAAGAGAAAAATCGGGAATTGTAAACAAATAAAATCGAGTTTTGTTTTTTTGAGTTTTATCGTGAAAATTATAATTGCGAGATAAAAAAATATTCTTTCCAATAAAATCTATATTTGTAAAATCATATTTGTGCTTATCTTTTAATTTATAAATTAAATTTTTATCCTTTCTACTTAATAAATACACATATTCTGATGTTAGCACCCCAATAAACATATCTGAAACTGCAATCCCTGTAAATGTTTTGCTATAATCATTTTTTATAGATTTATTAATATTTTTAATATAATAACTCTCTATATACAAAGAATCTATTTCCGTATTATATACGTAAAAAAAAATAGAATCTGTTTGATTATTAACGTGATAGAAAGATATAATTATTTCATTTGAAATATTATTGTTTGCATAAACAAATTTGTCGATGTTTACAGGTGCATTTGTAAATAAAATTTGATTTTCAAACAAAAGATAATCAGATAAAGTATTTTCTTGTGCATTGACAAACAATGCACAAGAAAATACAAAAAATAATGTTAAATATTTCATTTAGAATATATTTCTTCTATGGATATCGTATATTTTACGTCTCCTGTTTTACAGTTTGCATTTTTCCAAGAAGTATAAAATACAATTAATTTTTCTTTATCTTCAGTAGTTTTTAAAAGATATTTTTTTGATACTGTACCATCAGATTTTTTTTCTGAAATAGATTTATCCACAAACTCATTAATTTCATTACAGATTTCGTGTATTATTTCTCCGTCAAACATGTTATCATTAATTGATATAGGGCTTGATACGGAAGTTGGGAGTTTACATCTGTTTGGACCTTCTCCCGTACATTCTAATCTGCCGGAAGCATTTTCACATGTAGGACATAAAGTCCACTCAACTCTGTTATACTCTATTATCCAAGGTGCATACCATAATCTTTTCCCGCCTTCTTTAAGTACTTCATATTTTACCGGTGGAGTAGCACAAAACACATCATTTGTTGCAAAAAACATAGCTAATGCAACGATTAATAAGATAAAAAGTTTTTTCATAATTAAATGTTTTTAAAAGTTTATTTTTTTTGAAATTATTTTACAAATCTATACATAATTTTTTGAAAAAACAAAATAATGCTAAATATAGTTTAAAAATTAGTATAATTCATATCTATATAATAACTGCTATAAGTCTAAAAATATTACATCTTTTCTTTTATAATACGCTAATAATAAAATAATTACAAAATAATAAATATAACAATAATTATTAATTACTACTTATCTATTTTTTAGTCTGTATTCTCTCAATTTTGTAAATTTTGTAAATTTTGTTAATTTTGTAAAAATAAATCAATATATTTAATCATAAATCTAAAATATATTATATGGAATATACAGATGTAATAACTGAAAGAGAATTGAAATTTAAAATTGAAGATTTAAAAAATCAAATTTCTTCTAACAAAAATAGTGAAATTTTACAAACAATTTTAAATTTAATAGATTTAACAAGTCTAAGTGGAGATGACACCATAGAAAATATTAAGTCAATGACTGAAAAAGTCAATAATTTCAATGATAAATTTCCAAAATACAAAAATGTTGCAGCGATTTGTGTTTATCCGGCTTTAGTTGAAACAGTGAAAAAAAATATTACAGTTAATAATATTAATATTGCAGCTGTTGGAGCAGGATTTCCTGCTTCTCAAACTTTTTTATCAATAAAATTAGCTGAATGTAAACTTTGCATAAATAAAGGTGCTGATGAAATAGATATTGTTATTTCTATCGGAAGATTTTTATCTGAAAATTATGATTTTATTGCTAAAGAAGTTGCTTTAATAAAACAAGTTATTGGTGATAAACATCTTAAAGTAATTTTAGAAACAGGTAATCTCAAAACCTTAAAAAATATAAAAATTGCAAGTATTTTAGCTATAGAATCAGGTGCCGATTTCATTAAAACTTCTACCGGAAAAACAGATATTTCTGCTACTCCGGAAGCTGTTTATGTTATGTGTCAAACTATCAAAGAATATTTTGAAAAAACAGGTATAAAAATTGGTATAAAGCCTTCCGGAGGAATTAGAACTGCTGATGAAGCTATTCTTTATTTTTTAATAGTAAAAAATGTTTTAGGAAAAGATTGGTTAAATAATAAATTATTCCGTTTTGGTGCTTCAAGTTTGGCTAATAATATTCTTTCAGAATTAGAAAATACTCCAATAAAATATTTTTAAATAATTGATTTTTAAATAATTAACAAACTGTTAAAAAGTTAAATCATTTATAATTAATTAAATATAAAACTTAAAAATTCCAATAAATTGAAAATAAGTAAATTAACATATGTTAATAAAACTATTATAAAAAAATATAAATTTTAATAAAAATAATTTGTAATATTATAAGTAACTTGACTTATATAACTATTTGAAAAATAAAAAAAAATTTTCAATAAAGTTTAAAGAAAATTAAATATAAAAAATGAACACTAAAGTTAATAATTTAATAAAACCATCAATTTTTATTAAAAAATATTTAGAAAATATATATGCTTAAAAATTAACTATAAATAAAAAAATACTATTTAAACCAAAATATAAATTACTCAAAAACAAGAAAAAAATAATAGTTTTCAAAAAAGTTATTAAGAAATTAACAATATAATATAATAAACATATATATAAATTAATTAATTAAATATTATTTTAATTATGATATACAAAAACGAAGATTTTAAAAATTTTGGATTTTTAAAAATTGAAATTTCAAAAGAGATAAAAGATAATTTAGTTAATGAAATCTTAAAATTAAAGAAAGAGAAAGAAGCAATAATATTAGCTCATTATTACGTAAGAGATGAAATTCAGAAAATAGCCGATATAGTTGGAGATAGTTTACAATTATCAATCGAAGCGTCTAAAACTAACGCTAAAATCATTTTATTTGCAGGTGTAAATTTTATGGCTGAAACAGCTAAAATTTTATCGCCTGCAAAAAAAGTTTTATTACCGGATTTGAATGCCGGTTGTTCACTTGCTGATTCTTGTCCGACTGAAGATTTTAAAAAGTTTTTAGAAAAACATCCTAATCATACTGTTATTTCTTATGTAAATACCACTGCAGAAATAAAAGCACTTTCAGACATTATTGTTACATCAAGTAATGCAGTAAAAATTGTAAATTCTTTATCAAAAGATGAAAAAATAATATTTGGTCCTGATAAAAATTTAGGTGATTATGTAAATTCTAAAACAGGTAAAAATATGATTCTTTGGAATGGTGCTTGTCATGTTCATAAACGTTTTGATTTAAATGCAATTTTAAATTTAAAAAAATTATTTCCTACTGCAAAAATTATTGCTCATCCTGAATGTGAAAAGCCTATTATTTTAATTGCGGACTTTATAGGTAGTACTGCTGCTTTATTAAAATTCACAAAAACTGATAATTCTGACACTTTTATTGTAGTTACTGAATCAGGAATTTTATTTAAAATGAAAGAATTATGTCCTGATAAAACTTTTATTACTGCTCCACCAACAGATGAAAATTGTAGTTGTAATGATTGTAGTTATATGAAACTCAATACATTAGAAAAAATTTATTTGTGTTTAAAATACGAACTTCCTGAAATTCAATTAGATATAAATTTAATTAAAGTTGCAAAAAAGTCTTTGGATAGAATGTTAGAATTATCTTAATTTTTTTAAAATTGAATTTTTTAATGAAGTAATTTGAGGTATTGCTTTTTCTTTTTTAATAAAAATTAAAATATATATAAGTAATAAAATTGTATTTATTGAATTTCTTAAATAAAAATTGTTTATTAGAGATACAAGGTAATAGCTTAATACGAATATTACTCCTGAAATAATAAAATAGAACCCGGCATTTTTTAGATTATAAGGAATTTTGTAATATTTTTGTCCTAAAGTATATGATATTATTGTCATTGTTAAATAACAAATTAATGTTGTCCATGCAGAACCCATATATCCTATTTTTGGTATTAATAAAATATTTAGTATAATTGTTATGACTGCTCCAATTAATGTAATTATTGCACCATATTTAGTCATATCATTCAATTTATACCACATTGATAAATTAAAAAATATTCCTAAAAACAAATTAGCTAATAATAAAATTGGAACAATATTTAAACCTTTTCTAAAATCTACGCCCACAAAGTATTTAAAAATATCTATATATAATAATACAAATAAAAATATTCCTAATCCAAAGATTATGAAGTATTTAGTTACTTGTGCATATAGTTTTTTTGAATCTTTTTCGTTTGTGTTTTCAAAAAAAAATGGTTCTGCTGCATATCTAAACATTTGTATAAACATTGTCATTAAAATAGCTAATTTGTAATTTGCTGAATATATTCCAACTTGTTCTTGTGCAAATTTAATGTTATAACTTGTTGATAATATGTTTTTTATAAATATTCTATCCATTGTTTCATTTATCATTCCTGCTAATCCTACTATTAATAATGGTAATGAATATTTTAATATTTTTTTCATTATTTGTATATCAAAATTATATTTGACTTTAATAATTTCGGGTATTAACATCAAAAAAGTTATAATATTTCCTAATAAATTTGATATAAATATGTATCCAATTCCAATTTCAGGTTTATAAAAATTTGAAACAAAAGTTATATTTTTTTCTAATAAATATGGACATAATGCAAAAAAAATGATATTAAATCCAATATTAAAACAAATATTTAAAATTTTATAAATTGCAAATTTCGATGCTTTATTTTGTATTCGTAGTTTTGCAAAAGGTATTGATATTACAGCATCTAAAAAAATTATAAATGCTACTAATAAAGTGTATTCATGATGTTTTGAATATCCTAATAGATTAGAAAGCGGACCTATAGTTAAAAATATTATTATTAAAAATATGAAAGAAAATGTGAATACTGTTGTAAATATGGAAGAATATGTTGTATCAAAATTTTCTTTGTCTTTTGAAAATCTAAAGAAACCTGTTTCTAATCCACATGTTAATAATACTAAAATAACTGGTATATAGGCATAATATTCTGATACTATTCCATATTGTTCTGTTGAAAATATTCTTGTATGAAATGGAACAAGAAAGTAATTTAGTAATTTTCCAATGATAGAACTTGTTCCATAAATTGCTGTTTGTCTGACTAATTTTTTTAAAGAATTTGTCATTTTTATAAATTTATTTCTAATAAAATCGGACAATGATCACTTAAATTTATATTGTCTAATATTTCTACTTTTGTCATTTTATCACATAATTTTTGCGAAGTTAAAAAATAATCAATTCTCCAACCAATATTTCTTTCCCTTGCTCCTGTCCTCATACTCCACCAAGTATATTGAACTTTTTCAGGATAAAAATACCTAAAAATATCTATAAGACCATTATTTAAAAAATTTGTCATTCCTTCTCTTTCTTCGACAGTAAATCCTGCATTTTTCTCGTTTTGTTTAGGATTTGCCAAATCAATTTCTTTATGAGCAACGTTAAAATCTCCACAAATTACAATTGGTTTAGTTTGTTCTAAATATTTTATATATTCTAATAATTTTTTATCCCAAATATTTTCTCTTAACTTTAAACGAGATAAATCAGGTTTTGCATTAGGTACATATGTAGTAATTAAGTAAAATTTATCATATTCCAAAGTTAAAATTCTACCTTCATTCATAACATTTCCAAAATTATCTATAAAAATTTCATTATCAAAAACATTATCAAAATTTATTTTTGAGTTAATTGAATTTATTTTTGAAAAAATTGCTGTTCCACTATATCCTTTTTTTATAGCAGAGTTGATAAATGGTGAATATCCAAGTTCTGAAAATTTTTGAATATCAATTTGTTCCGGTTGTGCTTTAGTTTCTTGAAAGCAAATAACATCAGGATTTTGAGTTTGAACAAAATTGAATAAACCTTTATTTATTGAGGCTCTTATACCATTAACATTTAAACTTATTATTTTCATAATTAATTAATTAAACAAAAGTAAAATTTTTTTTTGTAATTTAAAATATATATTTTTGTAAAAATGGCGGGTTTATATTTTCATATTCCATTTTGTAAAAAAAAATGTTATTATTGTGATTTTTATTCTTCAAATAATATTTCTTTAGTTAATGAATTTATAGTTTGTTTAGAAAAAGAAATTTTACTTAAAAAGAATTTTTTATCCGATAAAATTATTTCTACTATTTATTTTGGTGGTGGTACTCCTTCTTTATTGACTATTAATCAATTGGAAAAAATTTTAAATTTTACGTTTAAAAATTTTAAATTTTCTGCGTTTGTTGAAATTTCTATAGAAGTCAATCCGGAGAACGCTTCTTTGGATTATTTGAAAGAATTAAACAATTTGAAATTTAATAGAATTAGTATTGGAGTTCAATCTTTAGATGACAATATTTTAAAATTTTTAAATAGACATCATTCTGCTAATACTGCAATTCAATCAGTTTTATATGCAAATACTGCCGGTTTTGAAAATATTACTGTTGATTTAATTTATTCTATTCCCGGTTTGTCTCTCCAACTTTTAGAAGATGAAATGACTGTTTTTTTCAATTTACCTGTTAGTCATTTGTCGGCATATCAGTTAGGAATTGAAAAAAATACAGTTTTAAATAAATTCGTAGAAGACGGTAAAATTTTTTTACTTGATGAAGATTCGTGCTATGCTCAATATTTAAAAGTATTGGAAATTTCTGAAAAATATGGTTTTGAACAATATGAATTATCTAATTTTGCAAAAAATAACAAAATTTCTTTACATAATACTAATTATTGGAATGGTACTGAATATTTGGGTTTTGGTCCTTCTGCACATTCTTTTTATAAAAATTATCGTTCTTGGAATATTGCAAATTTAAAAGATTATATTTTTAATGTTAATAATTTTATTTCTTTTTTTGATGAAGAAAATTTATCCGAACATAATTTATTTAATGAAAAAATAATGTTATCTCTTCGGACAAATATTGGTTTAGATTTGAATTATTTAGAAAATTTGAATTCATCTTTTTTTAAAACTTTTAGTAAAAATTTAAAATTAATTAATTCAAATTATTATACTATTTTTGAAAATAAAATTTCCTTAACTACTTCAGGACAATTTATTTCTGATTTTATTATTTCATTGTTATTTGTTTAAATATATTAATGATAAAAAATGATGTTCCACGTGGAACATCGTCTATAAATATAATTTTCCTATATATTTCTTTGAATTCATCAAGCGTTATATGTAATATTCTGTGATGTGACTATTCATATATTTTTATTTTTTGTCTTTTGTATCAATTATTATTGTTACAGGTCCATCATTTATTAATTCTACTTTCATATGAGTTTGAAATTTTCCTTTTTTAGTTTTCTTTTTTAAATTTAATTCTATTTTTTTAATAAATTCTTCATACATTACATTAGCTTTATCGGAATTTGCTGCTTCAATATACGATGGACGATTTCCCTTTTTCGTTCTTGCCAACAATGTAAATTGACTTACAGTTAAAATTTCACCGTTGATTTCTATTATAGATTTGTTCATTATTCCTTCTTCGTCATCGAAAATTCTTAAATTTACTATTTTATTGGCTAGCCATTCAACATCTTCTTGATTGTCGTCTTGTGTTATTCCTAATAAAATTACTAAACCTATATTTATTTCTGAAATTTTTTTATTTTCAACTTCTACTGATGCTTTTGTTACTCTTTGTATTACTGCTTTCATATAATTAATATATTAATGTGAAATTTTATGTTCCACGTGGAACATTTTATATAAATAAATCTACATATTGAAATTTTTCTACATCAAATAATCCCATATCTCCCATTTTGAATTTAGGAATAACTATCAGCGACATAAAAGACAATATCATAAATGGAGCTGTTAAATTACAACCGTTAACTTTTACAATTTGATTTAATTCTTTATAAATTTTTGCTACATCTTCTCCTTTTTGAGTTGTCATTAATCCTCCAATTTCTAATTCTAATGTATAGTAATCATTTCCTTTAACATAACAAAGTCCACCTTTTTTTTCAATTATTTCATTTATTGCTTTTGTTATATTTTCGTCGTCTGTCCCAATTGCAATAATATTATGACTATCATGTGAAATAGAACTTGCTATTGCTCCTGTTTTTAAGCCAAACCCATTAATAAATCCAATAGCTGGTTTTTTGTTCTCATAACGATTTACTGTTATTATTTTTAATATATCTTTATTAATATTTGAATTAATGTTATTTTCCTGAATCTTATAAGTTGAAGTAAAATAATTTGTTATCAATTCTTTGTCTATTACTTCAATAACTTTTATTTTTTCTTTTTTGGGTTTAATTTTAATATCTTCAATTTTAATCTTTTCTGCTTTAAAATTATTTATTTGTTTTGGAATTTTAGTTTTAAACAATATTCTTTTATTAGAATAGACCATTTTTCCATCAATTGTAGTTTCAATAATATTGAAATTTTGTAAATCATCAACTACGATAAAATCTGCAGGGTCATTTTCTCTTAATAATCCAATTTCTAATCCATAATGTTTTATAGGATTAATGCAAGTAACAGTTAATAAATCGAAAATATCTAAATTTTTTTCTAAACCTTTTTTTATTATTTTGTTTATATGTCCTTTTTCAATTAATTCATCTGGATGTGAGTCATCTGTGCATAACATCACCATTTCATTATATTTAGATATTAATGGATATAAAGCCTCAAAATTTTGTGCTGCTGAACCTTCACGAATTAAAATTTTTATTCCTAAATTTATTTTTTCAATTGCTTCTTCGATTGTACTACATTCGTGGTCAGTAGAAATTCCCGCTTCTGCGTATAATTTTATTTCTTTTGAATTTAAACCCGGTGCGTGTCCATCAATTATTGCATTATGTTTTTTAGCTATTTCTAATTTTTCAATAATTGTCTCTTCTTTATTTATTACTCCGGGATAATCCATCATTTCTCCCAAGACTTTTAATTTGTGTTTTGTAAAAATTTTATCAATTTTTTCTGCATCTAAAATTGCTCCGGATTTATCCATTTTTGTCATAGGTACACAAGAAGGAACCGCATAATATGTTTTTAAAGGACCCTGTTTAGAATCGTTTATCATAAATTCAATTCCTTCAATTCCACAAACATTAGCTATTTCGTGAGGATCAGTTACAATTCCGACGGTTCCATTTTGAATTGCTAATTTTGAAAATTCACTAGGAATCAACATTGAACTTTCTATATGAACATGCGAGTCAATTAGTCCGGGAAGTATGTAAATTTCCGAAGTAGTTTCTTTTCTTATGATTTTCTGAATTTTCTGATTTTCTATAATAATTTCTCCTGCGTAAATTTCTCTATTTATTACATCTACTATGTTTCCTTCTATGTTTCTCATATTTTTTTGTTTTGTTCCACGTGGAACATTATTTATTTAAATATATTATTAATACATTAATATCTGCTGGTGAAACTCCACTTATTCGCGATGCTTGACCAATTGTCTTTGGATTAATTTTGGATAATTTTTCTCTTGCCTCTATTGATAAAGATTTTATTTCTGAATAGTTGATTTTGTTTTCAATTTTTATGTTTTCTAATTTATTTATTCTTTCAGATAATAATTTTTCCTTTTCAATATAGGTTTTATATTTTATTAAAATTTCTGCCGATTCAACTATTTCTGAACCTTTTTCTAATTTAGTTAACTGTTTGATTTCCGGATAAAAATCAATAATATCTTTAATTTTAATTTCCGGACGGTTGATTAATAATAAAAGTTTTATACTTTGAGTTAATTCAGAAGAGTTTAATTTTTTTAATTTTGGATTTAAAATTTTTGGATTACAACTTGCTTTTGTGATGTATTTTATTAAATTATCTATTTCATTTATTTTATTTGATAATATTTCGACCCTTTCATCACTTGCTAATCCTATTTTATTGGATTTTTCAGTTAATCGAATATCACAATTATCTTGTCGTAGAAGTAATCTAAATTCTGCCCTTGAAGTAAACATTCTATATGGTTCGTCTGTGCCTTTTGTTACTAAATCGTCAATTAATACTCCAATATATGCTTCGTCTCGTCTTAATGTAAATTCTTCTTTTTTGTTTATTTTTAAATGTGCATTTATTCCTGCGATTATTCCTTGTCCGCCTGCTTCTTCATATCCTGTTGTCCCATTAATTTGTCCTGCAAAATATAAATTTTTTAATATTTTTGTTTCTAATGTATTTAATAATTGTGTTGGAGGAAAATAATCATATTCAATTGCATATCCCGGACGAAATATTTTCACATTTTCAAAACCTTCTATTTTTTTTAGTGCTTCAATTTGTATTTCCCAAGGTAATGATGAAGAAAAACCGTTTAAATAATATTCAATTGTTGTTTCTCCTTCGGGTTCTATAAATAATTGATGTCTTTCTCTTTCAGAAAATGTTACTATCTTTGTTTCAATACTTGGACAATAACGTGGACCTATACTTGAAATTGTTCCATTGTACAATGGAGATTTTTTTAACCCTTTTCGTATTATTTCGTGAACTTTAGAATTTGTGTAGGTTATAAAACAACTTCTTTGTTTTAAAAATGTCTGTCCATAATTATGCGAATATGAAAATGGAATTATTTCTTTATCGCCATTTTGTTCTTGAAATTTTGAAAAATCAAGACTTCTTCCATCAATTCTTACTGGTGTTCCTGTTTTCATTCTACCAGATACAAATCCGATTTTTTGCAAATTTTCTGTTAGTTTCGTAATATTTGGTTCTGAAATCCTTCCTCCATGCATTTGAATGTACCCGATATGTATCAATCCATTTAAAAATGTACCTGTTGTTAAAATTACCGCTTTCGATCTAATTTTTATTCCGGTGTTTGTAATTACGCCGGCAATTTTATCTGCTTCTGTAATAATATCTACAACAGAATCTTGTAAAAAATCTAAATTTGGTAAAGATTCTAAAATATTTCGCCAAGTTGTACTAAAAACTATTCTGTCGCATTGAGCCCTAGGACTCCACATCGCCGGACCTTTTGAACTATTCAACATCCGGAACTGTATCATACTTTTGTCTGTTACAATTCCTGAATATCCACCAAGTGCATCTATTTCTCGAACAATTTGCCCTTTTGCTATTCCTCCCATTGCCGGATTACAAGACATTTGTGCAATCTTGTTCATATCAATAGTTATTAACAAGGTTTTGCTTCCTAAATTTGCTGCCGCTGCCGCTGCTTCACAGCCTGCATGACCCGCTCCAACAACAATCACATCATAATTTTCTAACATCTTTTTTTGTTTACAAATATATGCTTTTCTATGTTTTATTTTTATTTTTATTTTTATTTTATTAAACTTTGTTTGTTAATAACTTTGTTTGCTCTTTTTCATATTATTTTCATTTATTATATAATCTTTTTTATTGTAATTATTTAATAAATAGTATATTATAATTTATATATTATATAGTTATTTATATATTTTTAAAGTAATACTTTAATTAAAAAACCTAATATTTTTACATCTGCTTGTATTTATATGGCACAAAAAGAAACATTTTTAATTATAAATGTCGTTTTTTCCTAAATTAAAAAAATAATAAATGCTTGATTTTCAACTAAATACTATATTATATATACTTGTTGTGAATTTAGAAAAAAGAAAAAAAAGATTGTTTATATGACAAAAAAATTGTATATTTAACTGTCTAACAAATGATTAAATATAATGAACAATCTGGTACAAAATTACGAAATTATTTTTAAAAAATTGACAAATATTTGCTCCAAAATTACAATTTTTAAACAAATCAGAGAACCAAAATTGTCCGATTTGGAGTTTGTTGCACTAAATTTGACCGCTGAGTATATGTCTTACGATTCTGAATTACAGATATTTAGAGCCTTAAAAGGCAGTTGTTTCGAAAGCGAAATTGAACGCAGCGTTTACAACAAACGCAAGAGAAAACTTTTTGATTATACCGAAAAAATCAGACAATAGTTGTGCAACGAATTTTCTCATTTAAGTAACTTGTTTATTGTTGATTCACCTCCTTGTTGAAATCTGCAAAAAGAGTCGTGCAAAGCGTTCTGAAATTTGTTCAACCGATGAAATCAAGCCATCATTTGGCTATTATGCTGCAACAAAAACGCACTCTTTTGCTACAAACTTCCATGCCGATTGTGATGAAAATGCTGTTATTCATTCATTCGATTTTACGCCTGCAAATGTGCACGATGTCAATTATTTGAAAGACGTAAAATACATACTTCCAAACTGTGAACTTGTTGGCAACAAAGGCTACTTAAGTGCAGATTCTTAGTTATATTTGTTTAATCAAATACTAATCAACATAATATGGCGTTTGTTGAAATTCTTGATTTTTGGCTTAAAAATACAGTTGATTATCAGAAACTTACAAGTTATAAAAATGATACATAAACAAATTTAATATTACAAATACCTATTATTTATATCCATTATACACATTAAAATAATTACATCTTTTTTATCAGTTCAATAATCATCTCTGCTAACTGTTCGGCTTTTTTTTCATCTTGACTTTCTGCATAAATTCTAATTATTGCTTCTGTATTCGATTTGCGTAAATGTACCCATTCTTTCGTTTCAAAGAAATCTATCTTTGTTCCATCAATATCTGTAATATGATGATATTTGTATTTTTCTTTTATTTTTAACAAAATATTGTCTATGTCTGTATCTTCATTTAATGCTATTTTATTTTTTGAAATAAAATATTGCGGTAAAGATTTTTTTATTTCTGAAACTTTTTTATTTTTAGTTACCATTAAAGATAAAAACAAAGCTATTCCTACAAGAGCATCTCTTCCGAAATGTAATTCGGGAAAAATTACTCCCCCATTGCCTTCCCCGCCAATTACGGCATTAGTTTTTCGCATTTTTTCAACAACATTCACCTCTCCAACTGCAGCTGAAAAATATTCAACACCATTTTTTTCTGAAATATCTCTCAAAGCTCTTGTTGATGATAAATTTGAAACAGTATTTCCTTTTTTTAAAGACAAAACATAATCGGCAACAGAAACGAGTGTATATTCTTCACCAAACATTGTTCCGTCTTCACAAATAATCGCTAATCTGTCCACATCCGGATCGACAACAAAACCTACATCTGCACCTTTTTCTTTGATGACTTTTGAAATTTCAGTTAAATTTTCCGGTAACGGTTCCGGATTATGCGCAAATTTTCCATTCGGCTCACAATTTAATTCTATAATATCATCAATTCCTAGAGATTTTAATAATTTTGGAATCACTATCCCTCCAACAGAATTCACACAATCTATCGCAACTTTAAATTTCGATTTTTTTATTTCTTCTACTTTTACAATATCTAAATTTAATATTTTATTTATATGTATTTCTTCATAATCTGTATATAATATTTCTGTTCCTAAATTTTCAATGTTTTCATATACAAAATTTTCATTTTCAGCTAATTGTATTACTTCTATTCCATCTTTAGCACTAAAAAACTCTCCTTTATTATTCAATAATTTTAAGGCATTCCATTGCATTGGATTATGACTTGCTGTTATTATAATTCCACCATCTGCTTCTTCGTTAATCACTGCTATTTCTGTTGTTGGAGTTGTCGCTAATCCAATATTTATTACATCAAAACCTAAAGATTGTAATGTTGAAACAACTAATTTTTCAATAATCTTTCCTGAAATTCTCGCATCTCTTCCAACTACTATTTTTAATTTTTTTCTTTTTTTCTTTTTTTCTTTTATTAAAATTCCATAAGCTGAAATAAATTTTATTATATCTACTGGAGTTAAATTATTATTTGGGTTTCCACCAATTGTTCCGCGTATCCCTGAAATTGATTTTATTAAAGTCATTTTTAATTTTTTTACAAAATTAGATGTTTTCTAAGAATTTTTTAAATAATTGAACAATAAATGAAAAAATTATTTAATCCACATTTAACAAAATCACCAATATCAAAAAAAATCAAAATCTTAATTTTTCGTATTCTGTTATGCCTGTAATCATTTTTTTTATTCAAGATTATTTTCTAAATATCTACAAATAAAATAAATAAATAAAAAATTCGTTTTTTTGAAGTGAAAAAAATTATATTTAGCATAATAATAACAATATTATTAATTTTTTGTCAAGAAAAATTATTTTCACAATTCATTAAATTAGCTAATAGAGCAATCGTTGCCGGATATATTTACGATAATCAAGACCAAAAGCCACTTCCATACGTTAATATTTTTGTCAAACATTCAAGAATCGGAACCATCACCGACACAGCCGGCCATTTTATTCTTGCTACAAGAACAAATGATACTTTAATAATATCTTGTCTGGGTTATAAAACTCAATATATTTTCATCACCGAACAAACAAACGATAATTCCGAGCCATTAATAATCTTTTTAGAAACAAGAGTTTACAAACTTAAAGACGTGAATATAATAGCATTACGGAGACAAAAACAATTTGAATATGATTTTATAAACATGAAACTCAACAATTATGAATATAATAATGCCATAAAAAATTTCCCAATAAAAAAAACAATTATTCCTTCTGAGCCGAAAGAACCAAGTATTACAGATTATATTTTTCACCCAATTCAAGCTTTCTATGATGCGTTTAGCAAAGAAAGTAAAGAAAAACGAAAACTTGCAGAAATAAAAGAACAAGACCAAACAAATAATTTAATTTTGAAACAAATAAATTATTCTGAAATTTCAAATTTAACAGGAATGAATCCTAAAGAAATTGATATTTTTCTACATTGGATAAATATTAGATCGGATTTTATTAATAATATGTCTGATTACGATTTTTTGCTGTTAATCAATCAAAAATTCACAGAATATAAAATAAAATACAGATTAAATAATAAAAATTTTGAATAAATAAAAAAAATCATTAAATTTGTAATTTATATTGAAAATTTTTATATCTTTACAAAAAATTTTAAAAAGGAATGTTATGAAAAAAAGTGCCTTAATTTTTAGCGTATTTTTAGCAGGTTGCGTATTGTTTTCAAGTTGTTTAAAAGACGAAATTGCACCCAAAATTCAATTATTAGGTTTTGGCGGTATTCCGATACAACCCAAAACTCAATATGGAGCGATATTGCAGGTAGATACTACAATTTTATTATATACAAAATATGTAGATCCTGGTGTGCGGGCAGAAGATAACGCAACACAAACAGAAAACCTTAAAATAACTTCAGATATTGATAATGTTATTTTAAATTTTAACAAAAATAATGGGTACGTAAAACGTACAGGTGTTTTCACGATAACATATACAGTAATGGACGATAATAATAATCAAAATCACATTTCCAGAATCATTCGTGTTGCAAATCCGGCAGAGATAGTTGCTCCTTTTAACGAAAATACACAAACAACAGCAACAAATTTTCAATTAAAAGAAAGAACTACCTCGGATGGAACTTATATAGTGAATAATGGAACTACGAATATAACTTTTTCAGCAGACCCTGCTATTCCGGGTGCAATTAGAATAAATAAAGCTTTTTATCATATTGATCCGTTTACAAATTCAATTGTATATTTTCCAATTACGTTCCATTTGTATAATTCAACATTATCTCAGACATATTCAGCAACAATAGGATATATGGGAAAACCTGATTCTAAAGACGTCGCTTTTTACGATGGTTTAACTCCTTTGCAATTCACTCGTAATGTTACTACTAAAGAAGTTTTTGATATGCTTACACTTCCAAATTCAACAAAAAGAATTCAGCGTGCAAAAATTGAATACCAACAACCAAAGGAAAATGGATCTGGAGATTTAGCAACTATTACTCAAGACGGTGATTGCTCTATTTCTTATATAGGAGATCAGCAAAGCGGAACAGAAGTTGAAGAAATTACATTAAAATATCGTATTATTTATAAACGGAATGGCGTTTCAATATCTAATAATATTGTAGAAACGTATAAAAAGCGATATCTATTGCCTGGTGAGGTGGTAGAATAATTATTCAAGAAAAACGATTGTTGGGTTAATTAAAAAAATATATTTTTGTATCGTCCTGAATAGGTTTATACAAAATGAATCAAAAAAACGACAAAAAAAGTAAAGTTATTTTAGGATTAAAATTCTCGACGAGAAGTTAAAAGAGATTATTCTATGCAAAAATAAATCAAATAAATTATACTTAATTAATAATAAATTCTTAATTCTATTTTTTTGTAGCTTTAACTTTCTTTTCAAGTAATTTATTTAATTCATTGTCTTTTTCTTTTTGTCTTATTATTTCCTGATTTTTATACGTGTATTCTAAAATTTATTCATTTTTACGTCTTTCATGTTTCCGCTATAAATTTTATATTCGTCTGCGTAAAAATTTCAAATTTTTATGTAAATTTATGACATAGAAATACAGACGAATAAAAATTTATTATAGATAATGCTCAATGTGATTTTGGAAACGACTAAATAAGTTATTCCCGATATTTATATAAAAAAAGCAACTAAAAAAAGTTGCTTTTTTGCGGACCGGACGGGACTCGAACCCGCGACCTCCGGCGTGACAGGCCGATATTCTAACCAACTGAACTACCGATCCAAATTAGTTATACAAAATTAACACGTTTTTATTATTTTACAAAATTTTTTTTCGTTTATTTTTTTTTATATAATTAATTTATTATTAACGTAATAGCTTTTAAAAAATCAAAATTAATAGTTTCTGCTTTTTAAAACTTCTATAAAATCTATAAAATTTTCTTTGTATTTTGTGTTTGCGTTTATTGCCATTAGATTTTTATTCGCTTCTACAAAATAACTATTTATTAATTTTTCTGAAAATTTATTTACTTCCAACATGTCATAAATCTTTTTTACAATAGAAATTTTTTCTTCATTATTAAACGTTTTTAAATTTAACCAATATAATAATTCTTTTTTTAATTTAGAATCTGCTAATTCCAACGTTTTTATTAATAAAAACGTTTTTTTATTTGAAACAATATCTCCTCCTAATATTTTTTTGAATTTTTCAGGATTTCCGTAAGTGTCTAAAAAATCATCTTGTAATTGGAATGCTAATCCCAAATTAATTCCAAATTTATAAATATTTTCACAATCAACTTTTTTTGCATTTGCAGAAATTGCTCCAATTTTCAAACTTGTAGCTAACAACACAGCTGTTTTTAATTCTATCATTTTCAGATAATTGCTTTCTGAAATATCTAAAGAAATCTCAAAATCCATATCATATTGTTGTCCTTCACAAACTTGCAATGCAGCTTCCGAAAATGTTCTCAAAATTTCAAGTAAGTTGTTTTTTGCTTTTGTAATATATTGATATGCAAGAATAGTCATTGCATCTCCCGATAATAAAGCAACGTTGTTATTCCATTTTTTATGAACAGTTGGTTGTCCTCTACGTAAAACCGAATTATCCATTATGTCATCATGTAAGAGAGTGAAATTATGAAAAATTTCTATTCCCATTGCAACTTCAAAAATATCTTCATATTTTCCACCAAAAAGTTCTGTCGCCATAATACACAAAAGCGGTCTAATCCGTTTTCCTTTGTTACTTAAAGTGTATAATATAGGTAAATATAAATTTTCCGGTTTTTGTAAAAAACTAATTTTTTCAATTTCTAAATTTATTTTTTCATTTAATTCTTCAAAATAATACATAATTCTTAATTTTTAGATTACTGATTTTTTTATTTATTATTTTACCTAGCTTTTGCAAGTTCCATAACTTATTGAATTTTAATAAAAAAAGTAACTGTTTATCTTGGAAAAGTCGCTGTAAATCAGTGCTTTTTTTATTAAAAGATAAAACAAAATGTTACGACACAAAGGTACAAAAATTATTTCAAAACTCAAAAATTATTTTACTTTAAATGATATATAACTGCTATCAAATCAACTATTAATATAACTTTTCATTATAAAATATATAATATGAAAAAATATCTATTTTCAATAGAAAAATGTTTGGTAATTTTGTTATTATTTATTACTTCTACATTACATATTAAAGCACAAGATGCTGAAAATCACTGGATAACTAAAAATTTTCCCACATTTGAACTTCAATCAACTTGGATTACAGCGAAGTAAATTATCCTACAATTCCAAATAATATAGAAAGAACAACATACTATGCAAATGTAGAAAAAGCTGAAGGAATTTGTAATGGAACAAGTAACAATTTTAGCGAAGAGGATTAGGCTATAATGGTTATTTAACTTTTACATTGGAAAATGCAAGTACGTCTACTATTGAAGTAAAAGTAAAAAGTGGTAGTTCTGATAGGGTCGTATATGTTTATAGAGATAATAGCGATCATTTAATTAAGAACTTGAAAACAGTTTGGCTAATGTAATGCTTACCTATAGGATAGAAGGAGGAGATTCTGCGACTTCTACAAAGTCAATAATAGTATCTTTATTATTGTAGAAAAATTCTATATTTGATATATATAACAAATATTGTTATACTAAATAGCTATCAAATTAGCAAATAGTATTATTTTTTAAAAATCTATAATATGGCATTTAGACATGTTATTGTTGAAAAATATTGTTTAATCTTACTTACTATGATAATTTTGGTATGAATCAATCTGTTCTTTCTCCTAATCTTGTAAATAATTATGTCTATATTCAAAACGATAATCTGAATCGTTTCCAAACAATAAACATTTACAATATTATGGGACAAGGTCTTATTAATCAACAATTATTAGAAGAAATAGTGCAGAAAATAGATTTAAATTATCTCCCAATTGGAGTTTATGTTGTTCGTGTTATTACGAACACAAGAAAAATATTTTCAGACCACACATTAGCAAAAATTAAATATTTTCAACAAATTTGAAAAATAATGAAAAAAATATCTTATTAGCATTTCCTTATTAGATAGTTTTTTTGATTGATAGACATAGAATTATACTATTTTCATAACTTTACCTATATAATCCAAAAGTTCCTCTGTACCTATCTTTTTTTCAGCAGAAGTAATGAATATTTCAGGAAGAGTTTCCCAAGTTTCTAAAAGTGTTTTTTTGTAAATTTCTATTTTTTGCGGAAGTTCTAAAGATTTTAGTTTATCTGTTTTTGTAAAAACAATTACAAAAGGAACTCTATTTTCTCCAAGCCATTCCATAAATTCTAAATCTATTTTCTGAGGTTCAATACGAGAATCTATTAATAAAAAAACACAAGCCAAATTTTCTCTTTTCAAAAGATAATCCTTTGTCATTTTAGAAAATTCTGCCCGCATAGTTTTTGAAATTTTAGCAAAACCAAATCCGGGTAAATCAACAAGATACCAAGAATTATTTATGAAAAAATGAATAATTTTTTGAGTTTTTCCAGGTTGAGAAGATGTTTTTGCTAATCCTTTATGGTTGGTAAGCATATTGATTAAAGAAGATTTTCCAACATTTGATCGTCCTATAAAAGCAAATTCAAATTTATCATTTTGAGGGCATTTTTTATAATCTATGTTTGCCATTACAAAATCAGCAGTTTTTATTAACATAAAAATAATGTTTGGTATTGTTATTACTATATTTTGCAAAAGTAATTAAAATTTTTGGTTTAAAAAAATGGAAAATTGACTTCTACTAATACTAACCTAAATTGAACAGAATATTTATAACTATTTTATTATATTACCTTAAATCAAAAATTTTAATTACCTTTGCAAAATAAAAAATTATTGTGAATTTTGAAGAATTAAGAATTTCTAAACCATTATTAAATGCTATTGAAGATTTGGATATTGTTTATCCGACTCCTATTCAAGAAAAATCGTATAGAAGAATTACTTCAGGAAAAGATGTTGTTGGAATTGCTCAAACCGGAACCGGAAAAACTTTTGCCTATCTTTTGCCTATCTTAAATGAATTGACATTTTCTGCTCAAAAGCAACCTCGAGTTTTGATAATTGTTCCCACAAGGGAACTTGTTGTACAAGTGATGGAGGAAATAACGAAACTTACAAAATATAAAAATGTAGTTGTAAAAGGCGTTTATGGCGGAGCAAATATTAACACTCAAAAAGATTATATCTTTGACGGACAAACCGATATTATTGTCGGAACTCCGGGACGACTTTTTGATATTGCCGTTCTTGGGGTTCTAAAATTGTCGAAAATTAAAAAAGTCGTTATTGATGAAGTTGATGAAATGTTAAATTTAGGATTTCGTCCTCAAATTGAACAACTTCTAGAAATAATGACACAAAAAAAACAATATCTTATGTTTTCTGCAACTTTGAGTGAAGAGGTGGAAAAGTTTATAAATAAATATTTTTTTGAACCTGAAAAAATTGTTATAGAACAAAATTCAGCTCCATTAGAAAAAATTTCCCAAGTTCATTATTTAATTCCGAATTTTACCACAAAAATTAATTTATTAAAAGAAATTTTAAAAAATAACGATAAATGTTTAAAAAATTTAGTCTTCGTTTCTACTAAAAAACAAGCAGATTTACTTTTTGAAAAAATAAATTCATCTTTTGAAAATAAAATTGGAATTATTCATTCAAACAAATCACAAAATTATAGGTTTAATTCCATTAGAAATTTTGAAAAAGGAAAAATAAAAACATTGATAGCGACTGATGTGGTTGCAAAAGGGTTAGATTTTTCAAATATTTCTCATGTTATAAATTTTACTTTGCCTGAAGATTCCCTTGATTATATTCATCGTATTGGAAGAACAGGAAGAGCTGATAAAACAGGAAATGTTATATCAATGATTGCTCCTTATGAAGAAGATGCTTTTCAACAAATTATGAAATTTTTAGGAAATAATTCTATTTTGGAAAAACTTCCGGAAAATATAGAAATTTCAAAACAATTGTTTGAAGATGAAAGACCTGTAATCAAACAAAAAAATTATTTAAAAACACCAAGTTTAGAAAAAACCGGTGGAGCTTTCCATGAAAAAAAAGATATAAAAGAAATTAAGAAAGAGAAAAAATTAAAAGAGAAAAATTTGAGAAGAAAATAGTAATTTAGAACCAAGATGAGATGGATAAAAGGAGAAAGACAAACAAGACGAACGAACGGCAAAAGATGAAAAGTCAAACAAAATCATAAATCAAAAATAGATTTTATTTCATTATTAATAAAATTAGCATTATTTTTGTTAAATAAAATTTAAACTCAATCTATATGAAAATTTTAAGGAATTTTAGCAGAATTTTAATCGGTATAGTATTTATTTTTTCCGGTTTTGTAAAAGTTGTTGACCCAATTGGATATTCTTATAAATTTATTGAATATTTTGAAGCTATGGGGCTTAATTTTATGAGTGGCGGTGCAGTTATTTTTGCTATTTTAATGGCTGGTGCAGAACTTTTGTTAGGTATAGCTTTGTTTTTTAATTTAGTTCCAAAATTTTCGGCATGGGTGCTTTTACTTTTTATGCTGATGTTTACGCCACTGACACTTTGGCTTGCAATTGCAAATCCGGTTTCAGATTGTGGTTGTTTTGGAGATGCACTTGTTATTACTAATTGGCAAACATTTTTCAAAAATGTTATAATTGATGTTTTCACGGCAATAATTTTTATCCAAAGAAATAAATTTAAGCCGCTTTATACTCCTTTCTTCCAATGGACTTTAGCAGTAATTTTTATTATTGGCGTTTATGGTCTCGAAATTTATTGTTTGAATAATATTCCAATTTTGGATTTTCGTCCATATCATATAGGAGCAAGCATTAAAGATGGAATGATAATTCCTGAAGATCAAAAAGATAACAAATCTGTTTTTGAAAATATATTAATTTATGAAAAAAATGGAATTAAAAATGAATTCGTTCTAGATAAAAATACTATTTCTGAATTAAATGATAAATCAATACAATATAATTTTTCCGAATTTACAAAAGAATGGAAATTTGTTGAAAGAAAAGATAAATTAATAAAACAAGGTTATGAACCGCCAATTCACGATTTTACTATCACTCCTATTTATATTCAAGGATTTAGTCCCGAACCGCCAGATGACGTTTTTTTAGATTTTAACAACTATAAATTTATATATTCTAATGCAGAAGGATTAACAAAATTAGTTTCAATTAAGGAGCTTCCTGATAATTCTTGGACTTTCCAAACAATTGCTAAAGATAACAACAATCAGGATATTGATGTAAAAAAAGTAAATATTACATATTTAGCTCCGGATAGTACAACACAGATTTTTAATCTTGTGAATTTAGCTCCGACAGGATATACATTCTTAAGAGTAAACGATTATTTAATTCCATCTTCTGATTTCAAAACAAAATATGATGAAGATATTACAGAATATGTTCTAAATAATAATAATTTTTCATTTTTGGCAATTATGAAAAAAGTTGATGAATCAAATGAAAAATATATTGAAAACTTGAATACAATAGCAACTTTTTGTAATGAAAAAGGATATGATTTCTATTGTTTGACAAGTTCTGTAAATGAAGATATTGAAAAATTTATTGAAAAACATCATCCAAATTTCAACTTTTATAGTACTGATGAAACTACTTTGAAAACAATCATTCGTTCAAATCCGGGATTACTTTTGTTGAGAAATGGAATTATACTTGATAAATGGGCTGATAAAAATATTCCAGAAATATCAGAATTACAAAATGATTTACAAGCATATTCAATTACAGAGCAACAAGATAAAAATGACTTTAAATTAGTAATATGCTATATTTTAGGCATATTATTATTTATGTCATTTTTCCATATTTCTTATTCTTGGCTTCAAAAAAAGAAATTTATCAATAATTTATAGTATGAGGATTAAAATTGTTGCAGGAAATTGGAAGATGAATACTTCAATTGATGAAGGTATTCATCTTGCCACAAATTTGTTGAAACTTTCTGAAAATATTCAATTAGAATCTAACACAAAAGTAATTATTTTTGTTCCATATATTCATTTACTTTCCATTCAAAAACTATTATTAAATTCTAAAATTGAAGTTGGGGTTCAAAATTGCTCTCAATTTAATAATGGTGCTTATACAGGCGAAATTTCAGTTCAAATGTTAGAAAGTGTAGCTGTAAAATATTGTATTATAGGGCATAGTGAACGCCGTCAGTATTTTGGAGATACAAATGAAATAATTAATAAAAAATTATTTCAATGTTTTGAGAAAAGAATCTCGCCGGTTTTATGTTGTGGTGAAAAATTAGAAGAAAGAAAAGCAAACAAACATTTTGAAGTAATTGAATATCAGATAAGAAAAGCATTGGAAAATGTAAATTCAGAAAATCTGGGAAAAACTATAATCGCATACGAGCCGATTTGGGCAATAGGAACAGGCGAAACAGCAACTCCGCAACAAGCAGAAGAAATTCATAAATTTATTAGAAATTTAATTTCTGACACCTATAATTTTGAAATTTCCGACAAACTTTCGATACTTTACGGAGGAAGCATAAATGCTCAAAATTCAAAATTACTATTCGAGCAACCAAACATTGATGGCGGATTAGTTGGTGGAGCTTCTCTAAAAGAAACGGATTTTTTTCAAATAATTTCATCTTTATAAACGTGAAATATATTGAATATCAAATAGATATAAATAATAAAGAAAGCGATTTCTCTGATATTTTAATAGCATTTCTTTCAGAATTGGGTTTTGATAGTTTTTCAGAAGAGAATAATGTATTATTTGCTTATATCCCTGAAAATATTGATGATGAAAAAGAGATTTATGCGATGTTGAATAATTTTTCAGTTACATTTTCTAAAAATATTATAGAACAAAAAAATTGGAATGAAGAATGGGAAAAAAATTATGACCCTGTTGTAATTGAAAATATTATTACAATAAAAGCTCCTTTTCATAAACAAAATTTTACGACAAAATATATTATAGAAATTGAACCAAAAATGTCGTTTGGAACAGGACATCACCCAACAACGGAATTGATGTGTAAATTAATAAATGAAACAAATTTTGAAAAAAAATCCGTTTTGGATATTGGTTGCGGAACAGGAATTTTAGCAATTTTTTCAGCGATAAAAGGAGCTATTGACATTATAGCAATCGACATTGAAGAATGGGCAGCAGAAAATTCGGCAGAAAACGCATTGCGTAACAATGTGAAAATGCAAACAATTCTTGGCGATAAAAATTCAATTCCAAACAAACAATTCGATATTATTTTTGCCAATATTAATCTTAATATTCTCAAACAAGACATTCCGGATTATACGAAATTTTTGAAAAAAAACGGAATATTATTTTTAAGTGGATTTTTCAAAACTGAGATTCAGCAAATAAAAAATGTTTGTAAAAATAATAATTTGGAATTTATTCAAAGTATAGAAAAAGAATTATGGACGGCTTGTCAATTCAAAAAATCGTAAATTATGAAAAAAACTATTATCATTTCTTTTGTTTTATTATTTGTTATTCAAGGATATTCTCAATCAAATGTGAAATATTTCAGTAAATCATATTCAAAAAATATTACAATAACTCAAAATTCTGACATTACAAATTACATTGAAACTTGTGTCGGATTAAATAAAAGGCAAAATGGATTTATGGGTTATAGGATTAAAATATATTCTCAAAATAATGCCTTAGCAAGAAATCAGGCAAATACTATTGCAGCAAATTTCAGAGAACAATTCCCCGAACAAAAAGCATATGTAGAATATGTAGAACCAAATTTTGAAGTTCATGTTGGAAATTTTATCGACAGATTAGAAGCAGTAGCCTTTTTAAACGAAAACAACAAAAAATATCCTGCAGCTTTTATTATTAAAACTATAATTACTTATCCAAATCGAGGAGAAGAATAATTGTCAATAGACATATTATGAAATGCTCATCAATAATTTCTAATGGTTTCAAAGGGACAGACGTATTTTATGGGGAGAAAGCAAAAATATTGTGAAGTCTAAAGAGGAAAAAAGCGTTATCAGACACACCTCTTAAATTAGCCCTGAAGAGTTTTATTTTAGCATTAAACGA